>CAZMPV010000404.1:0-2840 GCA_964567985.1 uncultured Gemmatimonadaceae bacterium | reverse complement strand
CCGGGCGAGCGCCCGCTCAGAGCGCGCCCGCGACCTCGTCGGCGTGACCGTCGGGCCGGACCCGACGCCACGCCCGCTCGACCCGACCCTCGGCGTCGATCAGAAAGGTGCCGCGCTCCACGCCCCAGAAGGTGTTCCCGAACATCTTCTTCTCCTTCCAGACCCCGTACGCCTCGGCGACCTCGTGATCCTCGTCCGCCAGGAGCGGGAAGGTCAGGTCGTACTTCTCCCTGAAGGCGCGGTGGGAGGCGACCGGATCGGGCGAGACGCCGAGGACCGCCACCTCCTCCTCTTCGAAGCGGGGCAGGGCGTCACGGAACTGACACGCCTCCTTCGTGCAGCCGGGCGTGTCGTCCTTCGGATAGAAGTAGAGCACCACCCTCCGGCCACGGAGGTCCGAGAGGGTCACCTCCCCGCCGTCGTCGGCGGGAAGCGTGAAGTCGGGCGCCCGGTCTCCTTCTTCGATCACGTCGTCCCCCTCGTGCCGCTCGTGGGTCCCGCCGGCGTCACGCCGACCTCTTCTCGTCGTCCTCCCGGGAGCACTCCTCGCCGCTCGCGGCCTTCCACCGACAGACGTCGTCGCCCCGGGCCTGGCAGGCCACGTGCACGACCAGGGGCTCCTCGCCGACGTAGCGCTCGACGATCGCCTGGGCGAGACCGGTGACGATGGCGCAGGCGTCCCCTCCGGGGTCGCTCTGGATGAAGGGCAGGGCCCGCCCTTCGAAGACGAAGGATCCGGAGGCGAACCCCCCCACCGGCCGACCGAAGAGGGACTTCAGTCGCCGGCGCATCCGCCGCCGGGCGAGAACGAAGCCCAGCGTCTCGGGGAGAACCTTCTGGAAGCGGGAGGCGCTCCCGTTGGAGAGGGCTTCACCCACCAGGAAGAAGACGTCCTCCGCGTCTGGACGCCGGATGACGAGCCGGATCAGGTCCGCCAGCTCTTCGTCGGAGATCCGCCGCCGCTTCCTGACCTCCTCCCGGAAGCGCCGGATCTGCTGCTCGACCACGTCGCTCAGGCCCAGGCGCCGCGGCAGGGTCACCGTGGGGTCCTCCGACTCCAAGACCTCCCGTGGCAGGTCCTGGTCCCGGATCGTCTCCAGGAGCGTCAGGGCCAGGCGCGGGTGGATCCGGCGGGGCGTCGGGGATGCGGTGGCGTCGGTGACGTGTTCGGAGGACATAGGAGGGGTGGAAGCGGAGTCCGTCGCCCGAACCCTCAATCTCGCCGCCCTTCCCCGCCGGGGCAACGGCGGGCGATCGCCGGACCGGGGGTTCCGCGACTTTTCGAAACGTACCGATTTGAGAGTGACACGACCCGCCGGCGCGGGCACTTTGTAGATGCGCGATCGTCGGAAGATCGGTGGTCGTGCTCGCACGAAGGGATTCGGGCGGGTGGAGTGTGAGAAGAGTTCCCGTGAGGCCATGGGGGGGCTGGTTCGTGCCCCGGGGCTCTTCCCCTCCCCCGCCCGTTCTTCGTTCGAACCCACCGCTTTTCTCTCCAGGGCCGCCGGAATTAGCTTCAGCCGTGTCATTCCTCCGGACCCCGCTGCCATGAAGCGCTACCCGGCCTACGAACCTCCGGAATACGTCGCGTGGACGCCGGACCCGGACCTGGTCCGGGCTTTCGGCGAGCGCATCGACGCCGACCCCGAGCGCCGGGCCCGGGTGGACGTCCTGGACGAGGACGGCCTTCTCACTCTGTACCGGGACCTCGTCCGGACCCGCCTCCACGACATCTTCCTGAAGCGCTGGGTGCGCCAGGGGGTGATCTCCAAGGCATGGCTGGGGACCGGCGAGGAAGCGGTGACCGTGGGATCGGTGGCCGCCGTGGACGCGAGCCGGGACGTGGTGACCCCGATGATCCGCAACGCCGGCGCCTGTCACATGATGGGCATGCCCCTCGCCGACCTCTTCCGGGGCTACCTGGCGAGCGACGACTCGCCCAACGGTGGCCGGGACATCCACATCGGGGACCCGGAGCGCGGCGTGGTCCAGCCCGTAAGCCAGATGGGCGCGAACGTGCCCGTGATCGCCGGCCTCGCCCTCGGCTTCCGCCAGCGGGACGAGGACCGGGTCGCCCTGACCTGGATCGGGGACGGCGCCACCCGGACCGCCGCCTGCCACGAGGGAGCCAACTTCGCCGCGGTTCGGGGGGTCCCGGCGGTCTTCGTGGTCCAGGACAATCAGGTGGCCCTCGGCACCCGGAAGGAGGACCACACCGCGGGCACCATGGAGGCGTGGCCCGAGATGTACGCCATCCCGTCCTGGAGCTGCGACGGCAACAACGTGCTCGACGTATTCGGGGCCACGCGGCTCGCCGTGGAGCGGTGCCGGGCGGGCGAGGGCCCCGCCGCCGTGGTGGCCGAGACCTTCCGCATGGGCGGGCACGCCACCCACGACGAGCAGGAGGCACGGCAGACCTTCCCCGACGAGCTCTTCGAGACGTGGGGACGACGGGATCCCGTGGGACTCTACGAAGCCCACCTCCGGGAGAGGGGCGTGGCCGCCGAGAAGCTGGAACGCGTCGAAGCCGACGTGCGTTCGGAGATGGAGGAAGCGGCGGAAGTGGCCCTGGAATCCCGAAATCGCTCGCCTGAGCCAGAAGACGCGCTTTATAGCGGGTTTACCGAGGGAAATACGAGGATATCCGTATCAAAGAGGCCTATTTAGACGGATCACGGGGGCCGGGGGCGACGTCCCCTTGATCCCCCGGGGTCGATCGGACATATTACTTATCCAAAAACGAGAATCGTTTTAAACAACGAGAATCGTTTTCGACAGCGGCCCTTCGGGGCCGCAGGGATCGGCGATATTCGAAGCCTTCGAGGCTTTTTTCGTCTCCG
>CAZMPV010000403.1:0-2843 GCA_964567985.1 uncultured Gemmatimonadaceae bacterium | reverse complement strand
CGGTAGCCCATGTCCGGGGGCGGCCGGTGGAGCTGATACTCCAGGGAGTCCAGCTCCTCCACGGCGCGCTCGGCCACCTCCCCGATCCGGTCGGCGTCCGCCACGTCCTTGCCCTCGATCGCCTCCACGGTGGACTCGATCTGGCCGGTCATGTCGTTGATGGCGTTGATCATCCGGTTGATCCGGGTCTCCACGTCCCGGGCCCGGAGCGCGGCCTCCTCACGGGCGGCGTAGTCGGCCGGGGTCGCCTCGACGGCCGGGTCGCCACGGACCTGGAAGTCGGTGGAGAGCTCGGCGCCGGCCGTGACCAGGGTGGCGGTGTAGGTGCCGGGGGCCGCCGGCGGGCCCGAGGGTCCGCCCCACCAGCTCGGTCCCTCGTCCTCGCCCTCCACGGGCTCGGCGGGCTCCCAGGTCAGATCCCAGACGACCCGGTTCACCCCGGCGGTGACCGAGTCCACCTCGATCTCCTTCACCAGCTCGCCCTCCCGGCTGATCCGGATCCGGGCCGCCGGCTCGCCGTCCTCTTCCTCTCCGTCCGACCCGTCGGCCTCTTCGTCCCCTCCGGCCATGGACCCGCCCGCCGCCTCCGCCGCGGACTCGGCCAGCCAGAAGTTCACGTACGCCCCCTCCTCGGGATTCTCGCCCTGGTAGCGGCTGTCGCCCAGGTTCGTGTCCCGGTTGTGGGACTCCCAGTCGGTGGCCGTACGGATCGGGAAGAGGTGGACGTCCTCACCCATGGCCTCGGTCAGGTGAACCAGGGGGCCCAGGTCGTCCAGGATGTAGGCGCCCCGGCCGTGGGTGCCGATGACCAGGTCGTCGTACTGCTCCTGGATCTTGATCCCACGGACCGAGACCCGGGGCAGCTCGCCCAGCCGGAGGTCCACCCACGTCTCGCCCCGGTCCCAGGAGGCCTGGATGCCTCGCTCCATGCCGACGAAGAGGAGGTCCGGATTCTCCGGGTGCTGACGCAGGACCTTGGCGTAGTCGTCCTGGGGCAGCCCTCCGGAGATGTCGGTCCAGGACTCGCCGTAGTCGCCGGTCATCCAGACGTGGGGGGTGAAGTCGTCCATGCGGTGGTTGTCCACCACCATGAACGCCGTCCCCCGCTCCGTGGGCGAGGCCTCGATGTTCTGGATCCAGGCCTCGTCGGGGAAGCCCGGGACGTTGTCGCTCAGGTTCGTCCAGCTCCCGCCGCCGTCCCGGGTGACGTGGACATTGCCGTCGTCGGTGCCGACCCAGATGACGCCCTCCTCGACCGGCGACTCGGCGACCGTCATGATCGTGTTGTAGAACTCGGCGGCCGTGTTGTCGTTGTAGATCTCCCCGCCCGAATCCCGCTGCTTGGCCGGGTCGTCGTCGGTCAGGTCCGGGCTGATGACCTCCCAGGAGTGGGCGAAGTCCGTGCTCCTGAACAGCACGTTTCCGCCCCAGTAGACCGTACCCGGATCGTGGGGCGAGATGTGGATCGGCGCGTCCCAGTTGAAGCGGTAGCGGGCCTGCTGCATGCTCTGGCCCATCGAGCCGACCATCCGGGGGTAGGGCTCGGCGTTGCGGACCGTCCAGGAGCGGGTGTCGGTGGTGTAGAAGTAGCCGCCCTGGGCGTTGGAGTAGATCAGGTGGGGCCGGCCGGGCACCGGCACCGTGTAGAAGCCGTCGCCGAAGCTCACCGTGTACCACTCGTCGGGGAGGATCCCCTGGGGAGTCCGGGTCCGGGAGGGCCCGCACCAGTTGCCGTTGTCCTGGAGCCCGCCGCAGACCCAGTAGGGGTCCCGGTCGTCGACGAAGACGTGATAGAACTGGCTCAGGACCACGTTGCGCCAGATGTGGAAGTCGTCGCCGCCGTCGTTGCTGATCTGGACGCCCCCGTCGCTCCCGCTCAGGATCCGGTCGCCGTCGGTCGGGTCGATCCAGTACGACTGGTGGTCGCCGTGGACGCTCCGGCCGATCATCTCGAAGTTCCGCCCCCCGTCGGTGGACCGGAAGAGCCGGCCGCCGAGGACGTGGACCGTGTTCTCGTCGGTGGGGTCGACGTAGATGTCCGAGAAGTAGAAGGGCCGGAAGGGCAGGCTCCGGTCGTCGTTGACCATCTCCCAGGTCTTGCCGTGGTCGTCGGAGCGGAAGACGGTGCCGGCGGTCGGATACTCGGTGATCAGGTAGACCACGTTCGGGCTCGACTGGGCCACGCTGACGCCCGGCCGGGCCATGGGCTCGTCGGGCAGCGTCTCCACCTTCTCCCAGCTCTCACCCAGGTCCCGGGAGACGTAGAGCGCCGTCTCCCGCGCTCCGCCGTCGAAGCGCCAGGGCCGGCGCCGGAAGGTCCACATGCCGGCGTAGAGGTTCCGGGGGTTCGACAGGTCCATGTCGATGTCCGAGCAGCCGGTGTCCTCGTTTATGTAGAGGACCTTCTCCCAGCTCTCGCCGCCGTCGGTGGTCTTGAAGACGCCCCGCTCCTCGTTGGGGCCCCACTCCCGGCCCATGGCGCAGACCAGCGCCACGTCCGGGTCCCGGGGATCGACGACGATGCGCTTGATGCGCTCGGTGCCCTCGAGCCCCAGGTGGGTCCAGGAGTCACCGCCGTCCGTGGAGCGCCACACCCCCAGGCCGTAGGAGACCGAGTTCCTCGGATCGCCCTCGCCCGAGCCGAGCCAGACCACGTTGTGGTCCGACGGCGCGACCGTGAGGGCGCCCACCGAGTACGCCTCGGCCTCCTGCCACTGGCCCTCGAAGGTCACGCCCCCGTCGGTGGTCTTCCAGACGCCGCCGTCGGCGCCCCCGATCCAGAAGGTGTTCGGGTCGCCGGGGATGCCGGTGATGGCGGTGACCCGGCCGCCCATGTTGGCCGG
>CAZMPV010000402.1:0-2895 GCA_964567985.1 uncultured Gemmatimonadaceae bacterium | reverse complement strand
TCTTCCAGGTCGACATCATCGCCGGCGGCGCCAACAACCAGCTCGCCGAGGAGCGGCACGGGCCGGCCCTGGAGGAGCGGGGGATCCTCTACGCGCCGGACTACGTGATCAACGCCGGAGGGATCTGTAACGTCTACGGCGAGCTCCACGGCTGGAGCGCCGAGCGGAGCAAGCGGAAGGCGGGGGAGATCTACCAGACGCTGCTCCGTGTCTTCGCCCGGGCCGAGGCCGAGGGTGTGCCGCCGAGCGAGGCGGCCGATCGCCTGGCCGAGCAGCGGATCGCCGAGGCCCGACAGCTCAAGCGGACGTATCTCTGACGTGGGAGCCGGGATGGAGCATCTCGAGAAGACGGACCCGGAGATCTACCGGGCGGTCCGCAACGAGGCCCGCCGCCAGAACGAGGGGCTCGAGCTCATCGCCTCGGAGAACTTCGTCTCCCGGGCGGTCCTGGAGGCGATGGGGACCGTGCTGACGAACAAGTACGCCGAGGGCCTGCCCGGGAAGCGGTACTACGGGGGCTGCGAGCACGTGGACGTGGCCGAGGAGCTGGCCCGGGAGCGGGCGAAGGAGCTCTTCGGCGCCGAGCACGCGAACGTGCAGCCCCACGCCGGCGCCCAGGCGAACATGGCGTCGTACCTGGCCTTCCTGGACCCCGGCGACAAGATCCTCGGCATGAACCTGAGCCACGGCGGGCACCTGACCCACGGCTCGCCGGTGAACTTCTCGGGCACCCTCTTCGAGGTGGCGGCCTACGGCGTCCGGGAGGAGGACGGACGGGTCGACTACGACCAGCTCCGGGAGCAGGCCCGGAGCGAGGAGCCGGCGATGATCGTCGCCGGCTGGAGCGCCTATCCCCGGATCCTGGACTTCGAGACCTTCGCCGAGATCGCCGACGAGGTCGGGGCGCTGCTCCTGGTGGACATGGCTCACTTCGCCGGGCTGGTGGCCGGCGGCGTCCATCCGAACCCGGTACCCCACGCCGACGTGGTCACCACCACGACCCACAAGACCCTCCGGGGTCCCCGGGCCGGGATGATCCTCTGCCGGGAGGAGCACGCCAAGGCCATCGACAAGGCGGTCTTCCCCCTGACCCAGGGCGGGCCGCTCATGCACATGATCGCCGCCAAGGCGGTCTGCTTCCGGGAGGCCCTCCGACCCGAGTTCCGGGACTACGCGGCGCAGATCGTGGCCAACGCCCGGGCCCTGGCCGACCGGCTGGCCGAGCACGGCTTCCACCTCGTCAGCGGCGGGACCGATACCCACCTCATGCTGGTGGACCTCAGGCCGAGCCACGAGGAGCTGACCGGCAAGGAGGCCGAGGAGGCGCTGGAGAGGGCGGGGATCACGGTGAACAAGAACACCGTTCCCGGCGAGACCCGCTCCCCCTTCGTCACCTCCGGTCTCCGCATTGGCACGCCGGCCCTCACGACCCGGAGCATGGGCGCGGAGGAGATGGTCCGGGTCGGAGACTGGATCCACCGGATCCTGGAGCGGCCCGACGACGAAGAGCTCCAGGCCGAGGTCCGGGACGAAGTCCGGGAGCTCTGTGCGGAGTTTCCCCTCTACGAGGAGCTCGCCGCCGGGTGACCCCCGGAGATTCCGGTCGCTCGGGACCACTGGCGTCGCTCCGCCCGTATCGTAACTTTCCAGGTATGACGGATCTTCAATTCGCAGACGATATCCTCGACCGGCTCCAGGAGCGGAACCCCCGCTTCGACGGGCGGGCGTACCTCTTCGTCATGTCGGCGCTCCGCCACGTGATGGAGAAGCTGACCGAGCGGCGGCACATCTCGGGCGCCGAGCTCGCCGAGGGCGTCCGGGACCTGGCGCTGGAGCGATTCGGGCCCATGGCCCGGACCGTCCTCGAGCACTGGGGGATCCACCAGACCGACGACCTGGGCGACATCGTCTTCGCCCTCGTGGACTGCGGGATCCTCTCCAAGCAGGACGAGGACACGCCCGAGGACTTCGAGGACGTCTTCGACTTCGAAGAGGCATTCGAGAAGAGCTATCCCTGGGGCGCCGAGCTCCAGATCCCGGACGCCTGGTGAGCCCGGAGCGGGACTCCGGGCGGACCGAAGCCGGCACGCCGGCGGCACGTCCCGTGCACTACGACGAGGGGAGGGGTCGATGAGTCTCGTGGAAGACGCTGGCTTTCCGCGGTGTCTTAAGTGCGATGGGGGCGTTCTCCTGCCGCTCTCCGACTACGGTCGGGAAGGCGCCACCATCCGGTACAAGGTCTGGGTCTGCTCGAATCCGGACTGCGGCTTCAACATCCGGATCGACAACGGGGAAGTGAGCTTCGGTCGGACGATCGCGCAGAGCTACAAGTAACGGCGAACCCCGTCCCCCGGTGCACGAGCCACCTTCGAACGACCGGGACGGAGCCGCCCCTTCGATACGACCCTACGGCCGCCTCCACGTCGGTGCCCCCACCGGCGAGGAGGCGGCCGCCGTCGATCGGAGGGCCATCGAAGAGCTCGGGGTCCCCGAGCCCACCCTCATGGAGAACGCCGGCCGCTCGGCGGCGCTGATCCTCCAGCGGCTCCACCCCAGGGGCCGGGTCGTGGCCGTCGTGGGATCGGGCAACAACGGGGGCGACGCGCTGGTGCTCCTGCGAACCCTGGCGGCGTGGGATCGGCCGGTGACGGCGCTCCTGGCCGCCGACCGGCCGCCCGACGACCCGCTGCTCCACGGCTGGGAGATGGAGGTGGTCCGGGACGACGAGCTCGCGAGCGAGGACGA
Source organism: uncultured Gemmatimonadaceae bacterium (assembly GCA_964567985.1). GTDB lineage: Bacteria > Gemmatimonadota > Gemmatimonadetes > Longimicrobiales > Gaopeijiaceae > CAZMPV01. The sequence continues at coordinate 150 of CAZMPV010000402.1, read as the reverse complement.
CTGGGATTGCGTCGTGGGCCGGGCCGGCGTCCTGGTGGACGGGATCCTGGGCACGGGAATCCGGGGTGCGCCGCGGGAGCGCCAGGCCCGGGCGATCCGGGCCCTGAACCGGGCCGAGGCGCCTGTTGTGGCCCTCGACGTCCCCTCGGG
>CAZMPV010000401.1:0-2901 GCA_964567985.1 uncultured Gemmatimonadaceae bacterium | reverse complement strand
TTCGGCGGTGAGCTCGGCCAGCTTCTTCCCGTATGCACGCCACCCTTCCAGGGGATCGAGGTCGCCGGCGGCGATGCCGGGGATCAGCTCGTCCCGGTAATGGGTCACGGCCTTTTCGTAGGCGTCGGGGTCGGAGCCCTTGAGCTCCCGGAGGCGGTCCCGGTAGAAGTCCCGGGGATCCCGGGCGCCGCGCTCCTTCAGGGCGGCCTCGAAGAGCTCGTCGGCCTTCGTCTGCTGGTCGTCGTCCATGGTCCCTGGAGGGTGCGGCGGCCCTGGACGGGCGTCAACGCCCCGGGTTATTTTCCCGGTCCCCCGCTCGACGCACCCGGAGGAGCACCGTGACCTACCGAGACCCCGTCCGTTCCCGTCCCTCCGCCCAGGGCCAGGAGCGTTTCCTGGACCTCTCGTGGGAGATGTTCGGCGAGCTCTGTCGGGCGCTGGCCTTCCGGGTCGCCCGGGACTATCAGCCGGACATGGTCGTCGGAATCGCCCGGGCCGGCGTCATCCCCGGCGCCGTCGTCGCCTCGATCCTCCGCCTGGACTTCTACTCCATGAAGATCTCCCGGCGGGAGGGCGGCGAGCGGGTCCGGGACCGGCCGGCGGTGCTGTCCGCGGCGCCGAGCCAGGCCCGGGACCGCCGGGTGCTCCTGGTGGACGAGATCACCACCTCCGGCGAGACGCTGCGGCTGGCCCTGGCCGCGGTCCGGGACGTCCAGCCCGCCGAGGTCCGGACCGCCACCTCCTTCGTCCGGCCCCGGGGCTACAAGCCGGACTACTTCTCCCTGGAGACCGACGCCACGATCATCTTCCCCTGGGACCGGAAGGTCCTGGAGGGAGAGGAGATGGTGGTGAATCCCCGCTACGAGGACGTGATCCGGGAGTAGCCTCCCGGAGCCGCGCCGAGCCTCCCCGATCGACCTACCGTGAAGCGCCCCGAGCTCCTGGACCGGGCCCGGGAGCGGTCCGAGCCGTGGGACATGATCGTCGTCGGCGGGGGCGCGACCGGCGTCGGGATCGCCATCGACGCCGCCTCCCGGGGCTATTCGACGGTCCTCCTCGAGCAGAGCGACTTCGGCAAGGCCACCTCGAGCCGGAGCACCAAGCTCGTCCACGGCGGGGTCCGGTACCTGCAGCAGGGCAACGTGCCCCTGGTCATGGAGGCGCTGAAGGAGCGGGGGCTCCTGCGGCAGAACGCCCCGCACCTGGTCGACGAGCTGCCCTTCGTCGTTCCCAACTACAGGTGGTGGGAGGCCCCCTTCTACGGGGTGGGCATGCGGGTCTACGACGTCCTGGCCGGGAAGTACGACTTCGGACCGTCGGAGAACCTCTCCGAGGAGGAGACGGTCGAGCGCATCCCGACCATCGAGCGGGAGGGCCTCCGGGGCGGCGTCGTCTACCACGACGGGCAGTTCGACGACGCCCGCCTCCTGATCCACATGGTGATGACCGCCGTCGAGCAGGGCGCGGTGCCGCTGAACTACGCCGAGGTGGTCGGGCTGCTGCGGGACGACGACGGCTTCGTCGACGGCGTCGAGGTGGTGGACCACGAGTCCGGCGACGCGCTCGAGCTCCGGGGCCGGGTCGTGGTGAACGCCACCGGCATCTTCACCGACGAGGTCCGGCGCATGGACGACCCCGACGCCGAGCCCGTCATGCGGCCGAGCCAGGGCGTGCACCTGGTGCTGGACCGGGCCTTCCTCCCCGGCGACTCGGCGATCATGGTCCCGAAGACCGACGACGACCGGGTCCTCTTCGCGATCCCGTGGCGGAACCGGGTGCTCGTCGGCACCACCGACACCCCGGTCGAGGGCCCGGAGCTGGAGCCCCGGCCCCTGGAGGAGGAGGTGACCTTCCTCCTGGAGCACGCCGCCCGCTACCTGACCGGGGACCCGACCCGGGAGGACGTGAAGAGCGTCTTCGTGGGAATTCGGCCCCTGGTGGGCGAGCCCGGTGCCGCCGACACCGCCGAGATCTCCCGGGAGCACCAGATCATGGTGTCGAACTCGGGTCTGGTGACGATCGCGGGGGGTAAGTGGACCACCTACCGGAAGATGGCCGAAGAGACGGTGGACCACGCCGCGACCCTGGGCGGGCTGGAGGCCCGGGAGTGCGTGACCCGGGAGCTCAACATCCACGGCTACCATCGCCATCCCGAGACATTCGGGGAGCTCGCCCACTACGGCGCCGACGCCGTGGAGCTCCAGGAGCTGCTGGAGGAGAGCGACCTCTTCTCCGAGCGACTCCATCCGGATCTGCCGGTCCGCTGCGGCGAGGTGGTCTGGGCGGCCCGGAGGGAGATGGCCCGGACCGTGGACGACGTCCTGGCCCGACGGACCCGCTCGCTGATCTTCGACGCCCGGGCGGCCCGGGACGTGGCTCCCCGGGTGGCCTCGCTCCTGGCCCGGGAGCTGGGTCGGGACCCCGCGTGGGTGGAGGAGCAGGTGGAGGCGTTCGGCCGGATCGCCGAGGGCTACATCCTGGAGTGACCGGCCCGCCCGACCGCTCCTCTACGCCCCCGCCGCCATGGAGTCCAGGAACTCCTGGTTCGTCTCGGTGCGCTTCATGCGCTCCAGGAGGAACTCGATGGCGTCGGCAGGGGGCATGTCGGAGAGGTAGTTCCGGAGCAGGTACGTCCGGTTGAGCTCGGTCTCGCTCAGGAGGATCTCTTCCTTACGGGTGCCGGAGCGGTTCAGGTCGATGGCCGGGTAGATCCGCTTGTCGGCGATGTGGCGGTCCAGGACCAGCTCCATGTTGCCGGTGCCCTTGAACTCCTCGAAGATCACCTCGTCCATCCGGCTCCCGGTCTCGATGAGGGCGGTGGCGATGATGGTCAGCGATCCGCCCTCGTCGATGTTCCGGGCCGCGCCGAAGAAGCGCTTCGGCTTGTGCAGGGCGTTGGCG
>CAZMPV010000400.1:0-2914 GCA_964567985.1 uncultured Gemmatimonadaceae bacterium | reverse complement strand
GTGCGCTTCTACCTGACCAACGTCGCCAACTCCCGGACCTTCAACGTCCGCTTCGCCGACAGCCGGGTGAAGCTGGTGGCGTCGGACGTGGGCCGCTTCGAGCGGGAGCAGTGGGTCGGCAGCGTGGTGATCGCGCCGGCGGAGCGCTACGTGGCCGAGGTCCGCTTCGACGAGCCCGGCACGGTGGCGATCACGAACACGATCCAGGCGGTGAACCACTTCCGGGGGGAATTCTACCCCCACGTGGACACCCTCGCCCTGGTGAACGTCTCCGAGGAGGCCGTGGAGACCGACCACGGCGAGCGCTTCCGCACCCTGGCGGAGAGCCCCGAGATCGTCGAGGAGATCGAGGAGTACCGGCCCTACTTCGACCGTGAGCCGGACAAGGAGCTCCTGGCCACCGTAGAGGTCCGGAACCTGCCCCTGCCGATCGTCCAGTCGATGGAGGCCGACACGCTCTACGTGCCGCCCATGGAGTGGAACGACGCCATGCCGATGATGAACTGGCTCTCCACCGGGAGCCAGGTCACCTGGGTCCTCCGGGACCGGGACACCGGCGCCCGGAACGAGGAGATCGACTGGAGCTTCCGCGAGGGCGACGTGATCAAGCTCCGGGTCTTCAACGAGCCCGACTCCTTCCACCCGATGAACCACCCGATCCACATCCACGGCCAGCGCTTCCTGGTCGTGGCCCGGGACGGCGTGCCCCAGGAGAACCTGGCCTGGAAGGACACGGCGATCCTGCCGGTGGGCTCCACCATGGACCTCCTGGTGGAGATGTCCAACCCCGGCGACTGGATGCTCCACTGCCACATCGCCGAGCACCTGGAGACGGGGATGATGTTCGACTTCACGGTGACGCCCCGGACCGAGGCGGAGGGGGGCTAGGATCCCGTCCGGGGCTCGCGTGCGAAGGGACCGGAACGTCACGACCGGGGAGACCTTCGGCAGGGTGCTGGCCTTCTCCCAGCCCTGAGGGCCGGACCCGGTCGGCCTCGGAGACCCGGGGACGCGGGGGGAGCCCCGGAGGCCGGCTCCGGACGCTGCCGGTTCCCATTGCCGGCGACCTCCTTATATTTCGGGACGTGACACCAGACCCCCCCCCGTCCGGCCCTCCCGGCTCCCGGTCCGACCCGTCCGGCTCCTCCGCGGACGACGACCGGAGCACGGGTGAAGAGGCCGCCCAGATCCTCTCCGAGGTCATGGAGGACCAGCGCCAGAAGAAGGCGCGTCGTGAGAGTGCGTCCGGGCGAAAGCCGAAGGACGACGGCAACAAGACGATCATCGCCGCCGGCATGGCCGTCGTCTTCGCCATCCTCCTGGTCGCCAGGCCCTCCTTCCTCATGCCCGAGCCCGTCCCCGAGCCGGCCCGGGATCTCGTCGAGGCGGGCCTCCGCATGGAGATGTACCGGGCCGCGGTGCAGATCCAGCGCTTCCGGGAGAATGCGGGAGAGCTCCCCGACGACCTCGAGCAGGTCCTCGAAGACCCCGAGACCGACCTCCGCTACACCCGGGTGGACCGGTCCTTCTACCTCGTGGGCGACCGGGCCGGGGTGGAGATCGTCTACCGCTCGGACGAAGCTCTGGACTCGCTCCTTGCGGACGCCCCCCAGGTCATCCGCCAGGGCTCCCGGGGCGCCCCCGGCCCGGGGTCGGGAGGTGAACGGTGAGGGTCCGGCCCCGGGGAACGCGCGGTGAGGGGGGCTTCACCCTCGTCGACCTGCTGATCGTGGCGATGATCATCGGGATCGTCTCCACGATCGCGATTCCCCACATGACCCGGGCGATCACCAAGGCCCGGGCCGCCGAGGTCCTGGGCGACCTGAACACGATCAAGGTGGCCGTCCTCAACTACCAGTCGGACCGCACCACCTGGCCCCCGGACCGGAATCGGGGCGTCATCCCCCCCGGCCTCGAGGAGTATCTGCCGTCGGGCTTCTCCTTCACCACCGAGCACTACGTCCTGGACTACGACAACTGGAGCGACCAGAGCCAGGGCTTCATCGGGGTCACCATGATCACCGATGAACAGCAGCTCGGACTCCAGTTCCTGGATCTGGTCGAGGGCAACGCCTGGACGAACGGGAACGACAAGTTCACCTGGGTGATCGAGTGGACCGACTGAGCTCCCCGTGAGCGCCTACTTCACGAAGAGCATGTCCCGGTAGGTCGGGATCGGCCAGAGGTCGTCGGGGACGACCTTCTCGAGCCGGTCCACCGCCCGGCGGACCCCCCTCATGGCAGGAATGATGTGCTCGTCCATGTGGACGACCTTGGAGTGGACGTCGTCGCCGCCGAGCTCGGCGTTCTGCTCGACCAGCTCGTCCAGTGCGTCGGTGAGGTCGTCGATCAGGCCCGAGACCTCCTTCGCCGTCTCCAGCACACCCTTCGTCTTCACCCCGACGTCGGCGCCCCGCTCCGCGGTCTGCAGCAGCTCGCCCAGGTAGCGGTTGGCCGCGGGCAGGATCATGGTCCGGGCCATGTCCGCCGCCGTCTCGCCCTCGATGTTGATCGTGTGGAAGTACTGCTCCACGGCGATCTCGTGGCGGCTCTCCAGCTCCCGGCGGCTGAGCACGCCGTAGTGCTCGAAGAGCTCGACGTTCTTCTCCTCCACCAGGAAGGGAAGGGCCTCGGTGGTGCTGGCCAGGTTCAGAAGGCCCCGGCTCTCGGCCTCCTCGACCCAGGCGTCGCTGTAGTTGTCTCCGTTGAAGACGATGCGCTTGAAGCCGTGGACCTCGTCGGCGAGGAGCCTCCGGAGGGCGTCGTCCAGCTCGGCGCCGGACTCGACCTCGGCCTCGAGCTTCGTCGTCATCTCGTCGATCGACTCGGCCACGATCGTGTTGAGCACGGTGGCCGGGAAGGAGATGCTCTGGGACGAGCCCACGGCCCGGAACTCGAACTTGTTGCCCGTGAA
>CAZMPV010000399.1:0-2916 GCA_964567985.1 uncultured Gemmatimonadaceae bacterium | reverse complement strand
TTCAAGCGGAGCTCCCCCTCCGCTCGGGCGGGCGTCCTGATATATTGTCCGCCCCGCGACCAAACGGCCGTCGGGGCGAGCCCGGAGTCGTCGCTTCCAGCGTCAGAGGCGGACCATGGCAGAGATCGCGCTTCCCGACGAGATGGTGAGCCGGGACCCGGACGGCGGACGGATCGTCCTGGTGGTCCTGGACGGGGTCGGCGGGCTGCCCCGGGCCGGCACGGGGAAGACCGAGCTCGAGACCGCCCGGACGCCGAACCTGGACGCCCTGGCCGGCCGGGGGTCCCTGGGCATGCTCACCCCGGTCCGGCCGGGCATCACCCCCGGGAGCGGCCCCGGCCACCTGGCCCTCTTCGGCTACGACCCGGTGCGCTTCCACGTCGGCCGGGGAGTCCTGAGCGCCCTGGGCATCGGCTTCCCGCTCGAGGTGGGCGACGTGGCGGCCCGGCTCAACCTGGCCTCGTTCGACGACGAAGGGAACGTCGCCGACCGGAGGGCGGGCCGGCCGTCCGACGAGGAGGGGCGTCGGGTCGTCGAGCGCGTCGCGGAGGCCCTGGAGATGCCCGACGGGGTGGAGGTCTTCCTCAGGCACGTGAAGGAGCACCGGGCGGTCCTCGTCCTCCGGGGCGAGGGGCTCGGCTCGGACCTCGACGACATCGACCCCCAGGAGACCGGCGTGCCGCCGGATCCGCCCCGCCCCGGCGACGAGGCGTCCCGACGGACCGCCGACATCGTGATGGACCTGCTGGAGCGGGCCCGGGCGATCCTGGGCGACGAAGAAGCGGTCCACGGCTTTCTTGCCCGGGGCTTCGCCCGCTACGAGCGGTACCCCTCCGTGGAGGAGCGCTTCGGCCTCCGGGCCGCGGCCCTGGCCCGCTATCCGATGTACCGGGGAGTGGCCCGTCTGGTGGGGATGGAGATCCCGGCGGTCCCGGGGAGCGACGAAGAAGCCGTGGCGCTTCTCGAAGAGCGCTGGGGCGAGTACGACTTCTCCTTCGTCCACTTCAAGGCGCCGGACGCCCGGGGCGAGGACGGCGACTTCGACGCCAAGGTCGAGGCGATCGAGGCGGCCGACGCCCTGATGTCCCGGATCGCCGCCCTGGAGCCCCGGGTCGTGGCGGTCACCGGGGATCACTCGACGCCGGCGGCGTACCGGGCCCACTCCTGGCACTCGGTCCCGGTGCTCGTCGCGTCGCCGTGGGCACGTCCGACCGCGGCCCGGTTCGGCGAGGCCGCCTGCCGGGGGGGCGACCTGGGTCCGGTCCGGGGCCGGGACCTCATGGCCCTGATGCTCGCCCACGCCGGGCGTCTGGAGAAGTTCGGGGCGTAGGCGGCGGGCGCCGCGCAGCTCCCGGGAGGGCAGGGAGGCCGCGGGGCACGATTTCCACGGTCGGCGTGTAAAGAGGACACCGTGCGCCGGTCCGGCCCCGCCGGCCGCCCGCGCGCCGGACCCTCTCCCGGGGTCCGGCCCCTCGCTCCCTCGAACCGCGAACGGACCCGACGCCATGCCCGAGGACGACATCGAGCCGGTGCTCCAGCGAGCCCTCGACCTGGGGGAGGACCAGGAGTGGGAGGCGATGGCCGACCACCTGGAAGAAGCCCTGGAAGAGGACGAGGACAACGCCTACTACCTCTGCTGGCTCGGCGTGGCGGAGCGCGAGATGGGCCTGGAGACGATGGCCTACGAGCACTTCAAGAAGTGTCTCGAGCAGCAGCCCGACGACCCCCACGTCCTGGCCACCGCCGGGAACGCCGTGGCGGCCTTCGACGACCCCGACGCCGAGGCGGCGCTCCGGACCGCGGCCATGACCGCTCCGGAGCTGCCCCTGACCCGCTGGATGTACGGGGCGTACCTGGCCCGGGAGGGGATGACCGAGAAGGCGCTGGAGGAGCTCCACGCCGCCGCCGAGCTCGCCCCCGAGGATCCGACGGTGAACGTGGAGCTCGCCGTCGCCCTGGCCCTGGACGGGAAGCTCTCGGAGGCGGTGGACGTCTTCGACCGTGCCGTGCGCCTCGACCCGGAGAACAGCTGGGCCCGGGTCCTCCTGGGGCTCGCCCTCCTCCGGGAGGAGCGCTTCGACGCGGCCGCCCGGGAGCTCTCCGAGGGCGCCCGCAGGCGGCCCGAGGACGTGGAGGCCCAGCTCCTGGCCGCCCTCACGGCCGGCGCCACCGGACGGCTCGACCTGGGCTACGAGATGCTGGAGCGGGCCCGGCAGCGGGCGGAGGGAATCGACGAGTCCCTGGTGATCCGGGCCCAGGAGCAGATCGACGAAGGTCCGGAGTCGGCCCGTCGCTTCCTGGAAGAGACCGTGGCTCCCGGGGCCTTCCGGGAGCGGCTGATGACCCGGCCGTGACCCGCGGTCACGCGCTTCCGGTCCCGGCCTCCGCTTCGTGACTTCGCCCGGACCGCCACGGGTCGAGATCCCCCACACCCGCTTCACCCTGGACAACGGCCTCGACGTCCTGATCCACGAGGACAGGAGTCGGCCCCTGGTGGCCGTGAACGTCTGGTACCACGTGGGCTCGAAGAACGAGCGGCCGGGCCGCACCGGCTTCGCCCACCTCTTCGAGCACCTGATGTTCGAGGGATCGGCCCACGTCCCGCCCGGCGCCTTCGACGACCACCTGGAGCGGGTGGGGGGCGTGAACAACGGCTCCACCAACCCGGACCGGACGAACTACTGGGAAAACCTGCCCCCGACGGCCCTGGAGCTGGCCTTCTGGCTCGAGTCGGACCGGATGGGCTGGCTCCTGGACGCCGTGGACCAGGAGAAGCTCGACGTCCAGCGTGACGTCGTCATGAACGAGCGCCGGCAGGGCTACGACAACCGCCCTTACGGCCTGGCCTTCGAGAACATCCTGGAGATGCTCTACCCCGAGGGTCACCCCTACTCCTGGCCCACCATCGGCTCCATG
>CAZMPV010000398.1:0-2924 GCA_964567985.1 uncultured Gemmatimonadaceae bacterium | reverse complement strand
CGGCGCCCCGGAGCCGGGGCCCGACGTAGGAGAGGGCGCCCATGTTCCGGGGCTCCTCCTGGGTCCAGACGACTTCTTCCAGGTTCGGGTAGGCCCCGACGATCTCCCCGACGGCCTCGGCGGGGAAGGGATAGAGGGCCTCGAGGCGGGCCAGGGAGACGTGCTCGACCTCGTCCCGGAGGTCGCTGCCCAGGAGGTCGTAGTAGACCTTGCCGGTGCAGAGGACGAGCCGGGTGGTGCCCTGTCGGCGCTCGTCGGCGTCGGGGTCCCCCAGGACGGGCCGGAAGCCGCCCTCGGCGAGCTCGGTGGGTCGGGAGGTGGCCAGGGGATGACGTAGCAGGCTCTTCGGAGTCATCACCACCAGGGGACGCCGGGCATCGGCGTGTGCCTGGCGACGGAGCAGGTGGAAGTACTGGGCCGGGGTGCTCGGGTAGGCCACCCGGATGTTGTCCTCGGCGCAGAGCTGCAGGAAGCGCTCCAGCCGGGCGCTCGAGTGCTCCGGCCCCTGGCCTTCGTAGGCGTGGGGGAGGAGCATCGTCAGGGCGGCGTCCTGCCCCCACTTGGCCCGACCGGACGAGATGAACTGGTCGATGATCACCTGCGCCACGTTCACGAAGTCGCCGAACTGGGCTTCCCAGAGCACCAGGTCCCGCTCGCCGCCGACCTCGTAGCCGTACTCGAAGCCCAGGACCGCCGTCTCGGTCAGAGGCGAGTTGTAGAGCTCGAAGCGGGCGTCTCCCACGTTCTGGATCGGGCGGACCGTCTCGCCGGTCTCCACGTCGTGGAGGATCAGGTGGCGCTGGCTGAATGTGCCCCGTTCCGAGTCCTGTCCGGTCATCCGGACGGGGATCCCCTCCCGGAGGAGGGAGCCGAACGCCAGGAGCTCGGCGTGGGCCCAGTCCATCTCCAGGTCGGGGCCGAACTCGTCCCGGCGCTTGGCGAAGCTCCGCTCGAGCTTCGGGTGGACGTTGAAGCCCTCGGGAAAGGAGAGCGCCGTCCGGTTGATCTCCTCCAGGACCTCGAGCTCCACCCGGGTGTCGAGCTCCGGCCGCTCGGGCTCCGCCGGCTCCGGCGGACCGTCCTCCGGGGGCTCCTGCTCCCGGACCCGGTCCTGGGCGTCCCGGAGCTGCTGGGCGAAGCGGTCGCTCATCTCCTCCGCCTCGTCCGCCGGGACGACGCCGTCCGACACCAGCCGCTCGGCCCACTGGGTCCGGACCGTGGGGTGGCTCTCGATCGTCTCGTAGAGGGTGGGCTGGGTGTAGGCGGGCTCGTCGCCCTCGTTGTGGCCGTGCCGGCGGTAGCCGACCAGGTCGATGAGGACGTCGGCCTGGTACTTCTGCCGGTATTTGAGCGCGGTCCGGACCGCCGAGACGCTCGCCTCCGGGTGGTCCGCGTTCACGTGGATCACCGGGATGTCGTAGCCCTTGGCCAGGTCGCTGGCATAGTAGGTGGAGCGGGCGTCGTTCGGGCGGGTGGTGAAGCCGATCTGGTTGTTGACGATGAGATGGACGGTGCCGCCGGTGGTGTAGGCCTCGAGGTTGGCCAGGTTGAGCGTCTCGGCCACCACCCCCTCCGCGGCGAAGGCGGCGTCGCCGTGCAGCAGGATCGGGATCACCGCCCGGGGGTCCCGCTCGGCGTCCCGCCCCGGTCCCTCGAACTGCCGGACCCGCGTCATCCCCTCGACCACGGGGTTCACGAACTCCAGGTGGCTCGGGTTGGGCGCCAGGGTGACCGCCACCGAGCGACCGTCGGGCGTCTCGTAGGTGCCCCGGGCCCCGTGGTGGTATTTCACGTCTCCCGTGCCCTCAGGCACGCTGAGCTGGCCCCGGGCCGGCATCCCCTCGAACTCCCGGAGGATCTCCTCGTAGGCGACGCCCACCACGTGGGCCAGGACGTTCAGCCGTCCCCGGTGGGCCATCCCCAGGATCACCTCCCGGCACCCCTCGGCGGCGGCGTTCCGGATGAGGACGTCGAGCATGGGGACGAGCATGTCGTTCCCCTCCACCGAGAAGCGCTTCTGCCCCAGGTAGGAGCGATGGAGGAACTGCTCCATCCCCTCCACCTGCGTCAGCCGCTCCAGGAGCCAGGTCCGCTCCTCGTCGTCGAGGCGGGGGACCGGGTCCTCGGACTCGACGTGGTCCCAGAACCACTCGACCTTCTCCGGGCTCTCCAGGTGCTCGAACTCGTAGCTGATCGGGCCGGCGTACTGGTCCCGCAGGCGCCGGAGCGCGTCGGCCACCGACTCGTCCCGGTCGCTCTCCAGCACGACCGAGGCCGGGATCTTCTCCAGCTCGTCCAGGGACGTGCCGAAGAAGTCCGGGTCGAGCTGGGGGTGGCCGGCCGGCTCGCTCCCCAGGGGGTCGATCCGGGCCAGGCGATGGCCGTGCTCCCGGTACGCCTGAATCAGCGCGGTCGCCCGGGCCACGACCGGCAGGAGCCGGCGGACCGACTCCACCTCCTCGGCGGAGACGGCGCCGGTGCCCGTCGGAGCGGTCCGCTCCCGGACGGGGGGCGCCCCGTTCCGGGAGAGGGCGTCGGGGGTGAGGAGCCCGGCCTCCGCGGGCCCGCTCTCCTCGGAGAAGAACTCCCGCCACTCGGGAGGAACGGAGTCGGGGTTCCGGGCGAAGTCCTCGTAGAGGGCCTGAACGTAGGCCTTGTTCAGGCCGTCGAAGTCGAAGTCGCTCATGGTCCTTCGTCTGGCGTCTCGGATGACGTGCCGGTCTTACTCCGGGGCGGACGGCGCCTGCCTCCGCGGCCGTCGACCATCCGACCCTCACGGAGTCCACACAAAGCTATTGGAATCGGCCGAGGATGCGAGGGGAGGGGGTGCCGCGGGATCCTCCCCTCGCCGCGCCCGGGGCGCTCCGGTTCGGGTCCCGCCCTACTCCGGGCTCTGGCTGAAGGTCCTTGACGGGACCCGCACC
>CAZMPV010000397.1:0-2933 GCA_964567985.1 uncultured Gemmatimonadaceae bacterium | reverse complement strand
AGGAGCGGGAACGTCATGCCTGCCAACGTCTCCGAGGTGGTCCGGGAGTTCCTGGACCTCGTCGCGGATGCCAGAATCGACCTGGCGGAATCGGTGGAGGTGAGCTATGCCAGCCTCCATGCCTGGAGCACGGGGCGGCGCGCGCCCAACCGGGAGAACGCCCTGAAGCTGGCCCGGGTGGCCCAGGACCGGGCGGTTCGGATCGCCGAGCTGGCGAGACTGCTCTCCGACTACGCCCGGACAGGAGAGTTGATCGCGGGCACGGGCGCGAGCGGAGAGCCGTCCGGGAAGCTCCGCAGCGACGACCGGGAAACGCTGGGGGAGATCCGCGCCCGCTCCCGGCTCCTTCGGCAGAAGGTCAACGAGACCCTGGCGTGGGTCCGGGAGCACGAGGAGCTCGGGCTCGACGAGGTCGAGAGCCTCGCCGACGGCCGGGAGACCTGAGGGGGGCGCACACGGACGGGGGCTTCCCCACCCGCGCTGGGAGATTCCCCGATGGTCCGAGGCGGCGAACGAGGCGACATTGACAGGTTGGAGAGATTCCCCCGGTCCGACCCCGTTACCGACCCCGAGCAGAAGATGGCCCCCGACGACGCGTACCGCTCCCTGGTGAAGCACGCCCCCTACGGGATCCTTCACTCGACCCGGGACGGGCGCATCCTCTCGGCCAACCCCGCCATGGTCCGGATGCTGGGCTACGAGCGCGAAGCGCAGCTCCTGGAGCTCGACCTGGCCTCCGACGTCTACGCCGACCCGGAGGAGCGGACCCGGGTCCTGCAGGCCGACGAGCCCGGCCCCTTCGAAGGCCTCGAGACCCGCTGGCTCCGGGCCGACGGCACCGAGGTCGACGTCCGCCTGAGCGGGCGCGCCCTCTTCGACGACGACGCCTCCGTGGCGGCCTTCGAGACCTTCGTCGAGGACGTCACGGAGCGGGTCCGGGCCCAGGCGGCGCTGGAGGAGAGCGAAGAGCGCTACCGGGACCTGGTTCAGCACTCCCCCGACGCGATCGTGGTCCACGACGGCGAGAATATCGTCTTCGCCAACCCGGCCGCGGCCCGGATCTTCGCCGTCGACGACCCGGACCACCTCGTGGATCTCCCGGTGGTCCAGGTGGTCTCGCCGGAGCACCGGGACGTCGTCCGGGAGCGGATCCGAAACGTGCTTGCGACGGGAGAGCCCGCCGATCCCGTTCACCTGCCGATCCGGCGGGGCGACGGGCGGACGGCCGTGCTCGAGGTCGTGGGCATGCCGGTGCCGTGGCAGGGACGGACCATGATCCAGCTCGTGGCCCGGGACGTGACGGAGCGGCTCCGGGTCCGGCAGCGGCTCGACCGGGTGCTGGAGGCCGGGGGCGCCCTCCTCTTCGCCCTGGTCCGGGATGGTCGGGGCTTCCGAACGCTCTGGGTGAGCGAGAGCGTGCGCCGGCTCCTGGGCTACTCGGTCCGGGAGGCCGTGGTGCCCGAGTGGTTTCCCCAGGGGATTCATCCGGACGACCGGGCCCGGGTTCTCGAGAGCTCACGATCGGTTCTCGAGCGAGAAAAGGTGGTCCAGGAATTTCGCTTTCGCCACGCGGACGGCGACTACCGCTGGTTCCGGCAGGAGCTGCACCGGGTCGAGACTGCACCCGGATCCCCACCGGAAGTGGTGGGCGTGTGGATAGACATCTCCGACCGGAAGGAAGCCGAGGTCGCCGCCCGGGAGAGCGCCGAGCACCTCCGGAGCCTCCTGAACGCCGCGCCGGAGGCGATCCTCACCGCGGACCGCTCCGGCCGGATCCGGAACGTCAACCCCGCCGCCGAGGAGATCTTCGGATACGAGCCCGAAGAGCTGATCGGACGGCCCTTCACCCTCCTCTTCCCGGAGCGCTTCAGGGACGAGAACCGGCGCGTCTTCGAGGAGCTGGCGGCCGACGACCGGGACACGGCCCTGGCGCCCAGACCCATGCGGGGCCTCCGGAAATGCGGCGAGGAGTTCCCGGCCGAGGTCTCGGTGGCCGAGCACACGGCGGGCGACGACTACAGAGTGACCGCCATCGTCCGGGACGTCACCCGGCGCCGCCGTCTCGAGGCCGAGCGGGAGGCGCTCATCGAGGAGCTCCGCACCGCCCTGACGGAGGTCCGGACGCTGCGGGGCATCCTCCCGATCTGCTCGTCTTGCAAGAAGATCCGCGACGACACCGGCTACTGGCACCGGGTCGAGTCCTACGTGCGCTCCCACACGGACGCCGAGCTGACCCACGGGATCTGCCCGGACTGCTCGCGGGCGCTCTACGGAGAGCTGGACGAGGAGCTGTAGGAGCCGCGGACACCTCTGGCCCTCGTCTCCACCCTTCCACGTCTCCGCCCTGGCGGGTGGCGGAGCTCGGAATTCGCAGGGCCCTGGGCGGTCGCTCGGGAGACCTCCTGGGTATGGTGCTGCGGCAGGCCGCGGGCCTGGCGATCACCGGGATCGGCGTCGGTCTCCTCGGCGCCCTCGTCCTCACCCGCTTCCTCCAGGGCATGCTCGTCGGGGTCGAGCCCACCGATCCCTGGACTTTCGCCGGCCTGACCGCGGCGGTTCTCGTCGCGGCGACGCTGGCGGCGGTGCCCCCCGCGTTACGGGCCATCCGGGTGGATCCGATGGTGGCGCTGCGAGCGAGTGAGAGGGGGCCTCCGACGCGTCGCAGCGGCCTACGCCCCGAAGTGGGCGGCGTCGAGGGCCTCGACGGCCCGGGCCCGGAGGGTCCAGGGGACGTCGGCGGGGCGGGCGTGCTCGGCCCAGAGGTCCCAACCGGTGGGGGTGAGGCCGCGGGTCTCGTTCCCGGCCACGAGGTGCTCGGCCGGGTTCTCCGGAATGTCGGGGGTGGGGCGCTCGTTGGCGAGCTCGAGGGGCTCCTCCTTCCCGTTCGTCCCGTCCGTCGCTCGCGGCCAGCTCGTGTCCATATGGATCCCGCC
>CAZMPV010000396.1:0-2942 GCA_964567985.1 uncultured Gemmatimonadaceae bacterium | reverse complement strand
TGAAGCGGGCCAGAGGCCCGGAGCCCCCGTCCGCGGTGCGCTTGAGCCAGAGCAGACCCGGCGCGCCCGCGTCCCTGGCCACCGCCTCCAGGCCGTCCAGCTCCGAGCGGGAGAGAGACGCGCCCTCGTCCAGGAGCAGCCCCCGGATCCGCCCTCCCTCCTCGACCGCGGACTGGAAGATCCGGAAGTCGAGGTCCTTCAGGGCGTCGGTCCAGTCCCGGATCTCCAGGGCGACCCGGAGGTCCGGGCGGTCCGTGCCGTAGCGCTCCATCGCCTCGGCGTAGCTCAGCCGGGGAAAGGGCGTCGGCGCCTCGACGTCGGCCTCGGCGGCCGCGGCGACCATCATCTCCTCGGTCCAGGCCAGGACGTCGTCCGCCTCGACGAAGGAGGCCTCCACGTCGATCTGGGTGAACTCGTTCTGCCGGTCCGCCCGGAGGTCCTCGTCCCGGAAGCAGCGGGCGATCTGGAAGTAGCGGTCGAAGCCCGCCACCATGAGGAGCTGCTTGTAGATCTGGGGGCTCTGGGGGAGGGCGAAGAACTCCCCCGGGTGGTTCCTGCTCGGCACCAGGTAGTCCCGGGCTCCCTCGGGCGTCGGGCGCGTGAGGATCGGCGTCTCCACCTCCACGAAGCCCAGGCGGTCCAGGACGTTCCGGGTCTCGAGGAGGACCCGGTGGCGCAGGACGAGCTTCTCCTGGAGCTCGGGGCGCCGGAGGTCGAGGACCCGGTGCCGGAGCCGGAGCTCCTCGGCGGGGAGCTCCTCGTCGGGCGCCCGGTAGACGGGGATCGCCGGCGTCTCGGCCTCGCTGACGCTCGTCAGCTCGTGGACCCGGAGTTCCACGTCCCCGGTCTCCATCTCGGGGTTCCGGGCCTCCTCGGGACGGGTCACGACCTCGCCCTCGACCTCGATGACGTCTTCGTGGCCGATGCCGTGGGCCGCCTCCAGGCTCTCCTCGCCGGTCCAGTCCGGCCCGAAGGAGACCTGCAGCAGCCCGCTCCGGTCCCGGAGGTCCACGAAGACGAGCCCGCCCAGGTCGCGCCGCCGGTGAACCCAGCCGCCGAGGCGCACCCGCTCTCCTTCGTCGCTCGCCCGAAGGGTCCCGACCATGCGGTCCCGGCGACCGGTGGCTCCGTGTGTCCTGTCCGTCATCGTATCAGTCCGTCTCCGTCCGTTCTCTCGATTTCGTCGAGGGTGAAGAGGGGGACCCCGAGGCATCCCCGGCGGCGGACGAACCCGGGCCGCTCAGGAAGCGGGCGGCGATCAGCAGAAGAAGGGCGTAGCCCACGACGACGCCCACCATGTCCGCACCCAGGTCGGCCAGGGACGCGTGGCGCCGGGGCACGAAGCGCTGGTGCCACTCGTCCACGGCGCCGTAGGCGAACCCGGCCAGGATCACGGCCCAGTGGGGAAGGGCCCGTCCCGCGTAGTGCTTCCCCCACGCCAGGGCGCCGCCCAGCACCCCGTAGAGGGCCACGTGGACGACCTTGTCGTAGGAGGCCAGGAACTCCGATCGGGGCGCCACCTGCATCTCGCTCAATAAAAAGAGGACCGCTGCCCAGAGAGCAGCGGGCCCCCACCCCAGGAGCGCACGTTTCAAGGTCTTGTTCGTCGTCTCGGTCCCCGCGCTGTGACTCTCCAGCGACGCCCGGGAAGGTAACGGCGGCCCCAGGGGGGTTCAAGCGAATTTCGCGTCACGACGGGGCCGCCGAGCCGTACGCGGGAGTGGGGTCCCGGCGAGTCCCACGCCGGCGTGAGCCGCCGGGGCGATCGATCCTTCCCCTCCCTTCGGGGGTAGGAACGGGCCGACGGACCCTCGCCACGCAGGCTCCCCGGAGGAAGCTGGATGACCGCGGATCGCACGGACCTGGTCGGCATCGACCCGGACATTCTGGAGGAGACCCTATCGGCTCACTTCGCCGAGCGGGAGCAGCCCTCCTACCGGGTCGAACAGGCCGTCCACTGGATCACCGACGAGCTGGTCTCGTCGTTCGAGGAGATGACGACCCTCCCCAGGGAGGAGCGGGACGTCCTCGCCGACGCCTTCCGCCTGACCGAGCTCGAGGCCCACACGGTGTCGGAGTCCGAGGACGGGACCGTGAAGCACCTCTGGACCCTGGACGACGGCGAGCTCGTCGAGTCGGTCCTGATCCCCACCGCCGACCGGCTGACCCTCTGCATCTCGTCCCAGGCCGGATGCGCGATGGGGTGCACCTTCTGCGGGACCGGGTGGAGCGGCTTCTCCCGGCAGCTCGAGCCCGGGGAGATCGTGGCCCAGTACCGGGGCGCCCAGCGGTGGGCGCGGGAGAACGACTACGGGCGGATCTCGAACATCGTCTACATGGGCATGGGCGAGCCGCTGGCGAACCGGAAGGCGGTCTTCCCGTCGCTGACGATCCTGAACCGGGGCTACGGGGTGGGAGCCCGGCACATCACGGTCTCCACGGTGGGCGTGGTGCCGGGCATCCTGGAGCTGGCCGACCGGCCCGAGCAGTTCACCCTGGCCGTCTCCCTCCACGCCCCGAACTCCGAGCTCCGCAGCGAGCTGATCCCCCTCGAGAAGCGCTGGCCGCTCCCGGAGCTCATGGACGCCCTGGAGACCTACC
This sequence comes from uncultured Gemmatimonadaceae bacterium, assembly GCA_964567985.1. GTDB lineage: Bacteria > Gemmatimonadota > Gemmatimonadetes > Longimicrobiales > Gaopeijiaceae > CAZMPV01. Next base: position 341 of record CAZMPV010000396.1, on the reverse strand, counting down.
TGCTCAGGGCCCACCGGCGGGTCACCTTCGAGTACACGATGATCCGGGACGTCAACGACGCCCCGGAGCTGGCCGGCGAGCTGGCCGAGCTCGCCCGACGGATCGACGCCCACGTGAACCTGATCCCCTTCAACCCGATCCCCTACCAGGACTGGGAGCCGAGCCCCGACGACCGGATCGAGCGCTTCGGGGAGGTGCTGGGCCGGCACGACGTCTCGGTGAGCGTCCGCACACCACGAGGTCGGGACATCGACGCCGCGTGCGGCCAGCTCCGGGCGAAGGCCCTGGAGCGGGAGGCCGGGAGCGTCTCGGAGCAGGGGCTGGTGCAGATCGAGGGCTGA
>CAZMPV010000395.1:0-2964 GCA_964567985.1 uncultured Gemmatimonadaceae bacterium | reverse complement strand
CGCCTGGACGAGACGGCCGTCCGGATCGTCGACACGGCGGCCTTCCAGCGCCTCCGCCGGATCCGCCAGCTCGGCTTCGCCCACCTCGTCTATCCCGGAGCGACCCACACCCGCTTCGACCACGCCCTCGGCGTCTATCACCTGACCCGCAACGCCCTGCGGCTCCTCGGGGACCGGAGCGAGGCGGTTCCGGAGGAAGCCTTCGAGGGCGAGGAGCTGATCCCCTACGCCGCGCTGCTCCACGACATCGGGCACTACGCCTTCTCCCACGCCCTGGAGGAGCTGGAGCCGGAACAGGTCCCCGGTGACCACGAGGCGGTGAGCGCCCGCTTCTTCGAATCCCCGGAGCTGAAGGCCGCGCTGTCGTCCCTCGGCGACGGCGCGGCGGAGCGGATCTACGCCCTGATCCGGGGCGAGAGCCGGGTCCCGCTCCGGGGACTGGTCAGCGGGAGCCTGGACCTGGACAAGATGGAGTACCTGCGGCGGGACGCCCGCTTCTGCGGCGTACCCTACGGGGAGGTGGACGTGGACCGTCTCCTCCAGGGTCTCCTTCTGCTGCCCGACCCGGAGACCGGCCTCTGGGAGGTCGGCGTCCACGAGAAGGCCGTGAGCGCTCTGGAGTCCCTCCTCTTCGCCAAGTACCAGATGTTCCGGAACGTCTACTGGCACCACGCCGTGCGGGCGGCCACGGCCCTCTACAAGCGGATCGTCGAGGAAGCGGTCCGCTCGGGGCTCGTGGCGTCCGAAGAGCTGGTGGGCCCGACGGACGAGGAGCTGCTCTACGAGATCGGCCGGCGGGCCGGACCCTCGGACGATCCGGTGGCCCGACGCCTGGGCGACCGGTGGCTTCCGGACCTGAAGGCCCGCCGGCTGCCGAAGCGGGCCCTGGAGCTGACCGCCGCCGACCTGGGCGAGCGCTCGGTGCCGGCCTGGCTGGCCGGAGACTCCCCCCGGAAGCGGCGTCTGGAGGACGGCCTCGCCGAGGAGCTCGACCTCGACTCCGGAGAGGTCGTCATCGACTTCCCGGCGAAGCAGGCCATGTTCCAGCTCGACCTCCTCGTTCGCAGGAGGGACGGGCGGGTCCAGCGCATGGGGAGGGGCGGCATACGGGGTGTGATCGACCTGCCCCGCCTGGCCGAGGAGCTCTACGGGAGCGCCCGGGTGCTCCGGGTCTTCACCTTCCGGCGGAGGAGCCTGGAGGCGGACGCCTTCCTGGAAGCGCTCAGCGAGGGCTGACCGAGAGGAGGGCGACGGTGACGTTGTCGGGGGCGCCTCCCTCCAGCGTCCGCTCGACAAGCCGTTCCGCGAGGGCGTCCAGGTCCCGGGCGCCTTCCCGGCACGCCTCTTCGATCTCCCTCTCGGAGAGCACGGCGACGAGCCCGTCGGTGCAGAGGAGGAAGACGTCGCCGGGGACGACCTCGCCGTCGAGGATCTGGGGCTCGACCTCCGCCTCGCTTCCCAGGGCCTGGGAGAGCATGTGGCTCATGGGGTGGACCCGGGCCTCTTCCCGGGTGAGCTCGCCGGCCACCACCTTCCCGTGGAGGGGAGAGTGGTCCACGGTCAGGGGCTCGAGGGAGCCGTCCCGGAAGCGGTAGGCCCGGCTGTCGCCGACGTGGCCGATCTGATAGCGCTCTCCGGACTGATTCGTCCGGAGGACCGTGAGCGTGGTTCCCATCCCCCGGTGCTCGGGATGCTCGCGGCCGTCCTCCAGGATGCGCCGGTTGGCCGACTGGACCGTTTCGGCCATGTCCGCGTCCCGGCCGGACGGTGCATCTTCTGACTCCGGACGCGGCGCGGACGGGAGGGGCCGGGGCTCGGTCCGGGCGGCGTCCGACGGCGGAGACCCCAGCCGGGCCACGACTTCGTCGACGGCCAGGGTGCTTGCCCGGTCCCCCGCAGGGTGTCCCCCCATACCGTCGGCGACCACGGCCAGGCCGCGCTCGGGGTCCACGTGGACGGTGTCCTCGTTCCGGTCCCGGACTTTCCCGGTATGGGTGCGAGCTGCGGTCTCGAGGGTGGACACCTCTCCTCCAACACGTGGGAAAGCGAAGGAACGGTCCATTACATAGAAGGGTGCCTTGCGGCCTGGCAACGGGGGAGCGGGAAGTCGGACGGGACGGAGGAACCCGGACGCGGCCGGAGGTTTACGAACCGGAGCGGGCCCGGGACTGCGGCCCGGCGGGGCTCTCGGGCCGGTGCCATTCGACCCTTCCGACGCCCCCCGTCCGACCTTCACGGTGCCGAAGCCTCGACGGACGAGGGACTGGACACCGGAGGGGTCCACCCCTAACTTAAAAGGCTGCGGACCTTACGGAGCCCCTCCGGGTAACCACCTTCGAAAGATCCCCGGCACGGCGAGCCCGATCGGGTGTGACGGCCAGCGGTAGATCCGGCCGCGCAGGCTGCTCAGGCGGCCGGTTTCGAATAGAGAATCGACCGGATTCCCGGGAGCGTCGGCTTCCGGGCGCCGGCTGCAACTCTGGAGATAGATCACGACGATGGCCACGGCGACGAAGAACAAAGGCAAGAAGAAGTCCTCCTTCAGCGGGAACCTCGGCGACAAGAACGCCCTGGATCAGTATCTCCGGGACGTGAGTCGCCACGACCTGATCACGCCCGAGCGTGAGAAGGAGCTGGGTGCCCGCGCCCAGGAGGGCGACGAAGAGGCGGTTCAGGAGCTCGCCCGGGCGAACCTGCGGTTCGTCATCAGCGTGGCGAAGAAGTACCAGAACCGAGGTGTCTCCCTCACGGACCTGATCCAGGAGGGGAACGTCGGCCTGGTGACCGCCGCCCGGAAGTTCGATCCGACCAAGGGCGTGAAGTTCATCTCCTACGCCGTCTGGTGGATCCGCCAGGCGATCCTCGCGTCCCTGGCCAATCACGGCCGCTCGGTCCGGGTGCCCCTCAATCGGGCGTCGGACCTGGCCCGGATCTTCCGGGAGAAGGAGCGCCTCAAGCAGGAGC
>CAZMPV010000394.1:0-2973 GCA_964567985.1 uncultured Gemmatimonadaceae bacterium | reverse complement strand
GGGGCTTCCCCGGCCCCGGAACCTCCGTCCGGAACCGGGGCATTCACATGCGGGAGGTATCGACGTGAGTCCAGCGAACCGCCACACGCGGCGCGAAGAAGTGAGCCCGGTCCGGGTGATCCTCGTCCGGGAGTGGGAGCAGCAGCTCTCCTCGTCGGGGTGCTGCGGCCGGATCGAGGGAGACTTCCTGGACTTCGGCGCCGAGCCCGGCCGGGCCTTCGCCGGGCGACGGGCCGAGATGGAGTCCGCCGGAGTTCTCTACCGGGCCCTGAATGCCCGCTACGGCGACCGGATCGACGTGCGGATCGTGGACCCGAGGAACCTCCTGGCCCTCGTTCCCACCCTCCTCCGCGACGCCCGCCGCCACGGGGCGTCGATTCCCGAGGCGTTGGCCTCCCTCCTCCGGCTCTCGGTCAACTGCGTGATCGTGAACGGCCGGGTCGTGGCCCGGAACCGGTGGCCGGAGCCGGAGAAGGTGGTCCGAGCCCTGGAGCCGGGCCTCCCCCGGGACCGGGCCGCGCCGTGAGCCCCGGGTGGACCGGCCGCCGGAGGCTCACGCCTCCTGCCGGAGCGCCTCCCGGATCGCCTCCAGGAACTCGTTGGGCGTGAACGGCTTCTGGAGGAACCGGGCCGCGGCGCCCACCGCGGAACGCCGCTGGAGCGACCGCTCGGTGTAGCCCGACATGAAGAGGACCGGGAGGTCGGGTCTCAGCTCGAGGCACCGCTCGGCCAGCTCGCCGCCGTCCATCTCGGGCATGATCACGTCGGTGACCAGCAGGCTCACCTCCTCGCTGCGCTCCTCGAAGAGCTCGAGGGCTTCCGCCCCGTCCTTGGCCTCCAGCACCTCGTAGCCCTTGCCCCGGAGAACCCGGATCGCGGACCGACGGACCCGGTCGTCGTCCTCCACCACCAGGAGGGTGTCGGTGGCCGGTGCCGTCTCCTCCGACGCCTCCACCGGGGGCGCTTCCGCGGCGGATGTCGGGAGCTCGGTCTCTCCGTCCTCGTCCACCCGGGGCAGGTAGATCCGGAAGACGGTGCCCTCGCCGGGCTCGGTGTAGACGCCGATCTGCCCGTCGCTGCGCTGGACGATCGAATAGACCGTGGCGAGGCCGAGGCCCGTGCCCTCGTCCACCTCCTTGGTCGTGAAGAAGGGGTCGAAGATCCGGGCCCGGGTCTCGGGATCCATGCCCGTGCCCGTGTCGCTCACCTCGAGCACGACGTAGGGTCCGGGCTCCACGTCGACACGGAGGTCGGCGAACTCCTGGTCGACGTCGACGGAGCGGAGCTCGATGGTCAGGTCGCCTCCGTCCGGCATGGCGTCCCGGGCGTTCACCGCCAGGTTCATCACCACCTGCTCGAGCTGGTTCGGGTCGGCCCGGGTCCGGCACGGCTCGTCGGGCACGTGGAGCTCCAGCGCCACGCTGGCCGGCAGGGTGCGCTCCAGGAGCCGCTCCATGCCCGTCACCACTCCGGCCACGTCCACGACCCGGGCGTCGAACTCCTTCTCCCGGCTGAAGGAGAGGATCTGCCGGGTGAGCTCCGACGCCCGGCGGGCGGCGTCCCGGATGTCCTCCAGGTCCTCCCGCACGGGATGATCCGGCCCCAGCTCCAGGAGGGCGAGCTCGGCGTTGGTGAGGATCGGCGTGAGCAGGTTGTTGAAGTCGTGGGCCACGCCCCCGGCCAGGGTGCCCACCGCCTCCATCTTCTGGGACTGGAGGAGCTGCTCCTCCAGGGAGCGCTCGGCGGTGATGTCCTGGACGAAGGCGAGGAAGAGCCGGTCGCCGTCCTCGTTCGCCGGCTCGAGGATCGCGTCGATCCGGACCCAGATCACCTCGCCGTCCTTCCTCAGCCAGCGGACGTCCTCGTCCCGGATCTGGCCCCGCTTCTCGATCCGCTCCAGGATCCGCTTCCGGTCCGAGGGGTCCACGTAGACGTCCTCGGGAAGGAGCACCTCGTCGCGCATGGTGTCCACGTCGTCGTAGCCCAGGATCCGCGCGAAGCCCGCGTTGGCCGTGAGGATCCGCCCATCCAAGTCGGTCTGGGCGATGCCCAGCGGCGCGTGATCGACGATGTCCCGGTAGCGCCGCTCGGACTCCCGGAGATCGGCGGTCCGCTCCCGCACCTTCTCCTCCAGGTTCGCCCGGGCCGTCCGAGCGAGCTCCTCGGCCTGCTTGCGCCGGGTGATGTCCCGGGCGGCGGCGTAGATCTGCTCCCGGGACGGGTCGGGCACGGACTTCCAGAGGAGCCAGCGGTAGTCACCGTCGGCGGTCCGATAGCGGTTCTCGAAGGCCTCGACCGCGCCGCCCTCGGCCAGGCGCTCCAGGGCGGCCACGGTGGAGTCCCGGTCGTCGGGGTGGATGAAGTCCAGAAAGGGCCGCTCCAGGAGCTCCTCCTGGGGCCAGCCCAGGATCTCGGTGAACGCCGGGTTGACCCGGAGGAACCTCCCTTCCATGTCGGCGATGCAGAGCAGATCCAGGGAGACGGTGAAGAAGCGCTCCAGCTCGAGCTCCGCCTCCTTCCGCTCCGTGATGTCCTGGACGGTGCCCCGGGTGATGACGACGCGTCCTTCGTCGTCGGTTTCGGCCCTCGACTTCGCGGCGATCCAGCGAACCTCTCCGCCGGGGAGCCGGATCCGGAGCTCCGTGTCGACCGGAACCTGCTCTTCTTCGATCCGGGCCTTGAGCTCCAGCGCATGGGCCCGGTCGTCCGGGTGAATGCGCTGTATGAAGTCCTCGACGGCGGTGGGCGGGTCGTCCTCGTCGAAGCCGAAGATCCGTAGCAGCTCGTCGCTCGCTTCGAAGCTGTCGTCGTCGAGGTAGCGCGTGTAGCTGCCGAGGTGGGCGATGGACTGGGCCTTCCGAAGGGAGTCCTCCTTCTCGTCCAGCCGGCTCGCCGTCCGGGCCAGGCTGTCGGCGACGTGTTGAAGCTCCTCCTCGGCCTCCTTCCGCTCGGTGATGTCCACGATCGAGCCGA
>CAZMPV010000393.1:0-2974 GCA_964567985.1 uncultured Gemmatimonadaceae bacterium | reverse complement strand
CACCGCGCCGCAAAGCGGCGTGGTCTTGCCGCCCCAACCCGAAGGGCGCAGGGGGACCACGCTCCGCGCGGTGCCCGCGGATTCATACGGCGTCAAAGCTCCTCCCCGATGCTTTTGCATCGCTGTCGTCCCTTTTCCTTGTCTGAACCTCGCAAGACCCCTGCGCGCGGCCCGCCCAGCTTTCCGATCGGACTCCTAGCCCTCGGCGAGGACGCGCAGGAGGAGCTGTCCCCGCTCCAGCCCGATCCGCAGGGCCTCCACGTCGGGGTCCCGTCCCGACGTGACCTCCAGCTCACGGGCCCCGGCGATCCCGTGGGTGAGATGACTCCGGGTCTCTCCCGGACGGCCCAGGTAGACGACGATCCGCTCGCTGTGGGACTCGTAGGTCACGCCCCGGAGGTGAAAGCCCTTGCCGGTGGTCTGGGCCCCGAGCTCGGGATCGTCGAGCTCCAGGCACACGGGCCGTCCCTCGTTCCGTGCCGAGAAGTCCTCCATGAGCGCGGACCACTGCCGGGCCCGCCCTTTCCTTTCCCCTTCTTCCCCGGCGCCGACTTCCGGGGCGGGCTCCCGGGGCGGCAGGATGAGCGCCCCGCCCGGCGTCCCCCGGACGAGAGCGGTGGAGACGCTGCCCAGGATCAGGCGGCCGAGGAAGGAGTGGCCGTGGCTCCCGGCGACGATCAGGCCGGCGCCGACCTCCTCGGCGAAAGCGCAGATCTCGTCCCCGGGATGGCCCGTCCGCACCGTCGTGCTCACCGTCCACTCGTCGTCGGGCACCCGGAGCTCCCTCCTCAGCGCCCGGAGCCGGCTCTCCACCTGTTCCCGGTAGGCCCGGCGCCAGTCGCTCCCGGCGTCGGGGAGGGCGTCCAGGCCGGCCATGACGTGGAGGAGATGGATCCGGCCCGGGGGCTTCACGTACTCCAGAGCCGTCCGGGCCGCCCGCAGGCTGAAGGAGCTGAAGTCCACGGCCACCACCGCCCGGCGGGGCACGTCGTCCGCATCACCCGGCAGTGCCAGGACCGGTCGGTGGGCGAGGCGGGCGAGCTTCAGGACGGTCTCGGCGCCGAGGAGGCGCTCCACGGCGCCGTGGCGGCCGATCCCCACCAGAATGGCCCGGGCGTCGAGGGAGGCGGCGGCCTCCACGATCCGGCGGGCGGCGGGTCCCTCCATCACCTCGAGCTCCCAGGCGCCGGGATCCACGCCCAGGTCCTCGATCTGGCCGGCGGCCCGCTCCCGGAGGGCCCTCCGCCGCTCGTCCCGGATCCGGGCCTCGGGGAGCGACGCCCCGAAGCCGGTGTCGAAGACCGGGATCGGCTCGACGACCGCCACGGCCCGGACCTTCCAGCCCTTGCGCATCTCCAGCTTGCGGGCCGCCCGGAGCGCGCCGGACGACTGCTCGCTGCCGTCGGTGGCGACCAGGATCGGACGGCTCATGCGTCTCCCGTCCAGGGCCCCCGGCCGCGCCCTTCCAGCTCCACGAGCTCGACCCCGTCACCCTCCAGGCCCAGGAGATGGTCCTGGAGATTGACCGAGACGCAGACGTGGTTCGGGACGATCCGGAGCCGCTCGCCGACCGCCGGTCGCCAGTCCGTTCCGGAGAGGTCGACGACGCCGTGCTCCTCCGAGAGGCGGGTGAGGCGGACGTCGGGCCGATCCCGGATCACGCCGTAGCCGCCCCCGTCCGACCGGAAGCTCTCTTTGGCCAGGGCCTTCGAGCCGGCGTCCACCACGACCTGATCCGGAAGGGCGTCGCTGACCACCGTGGTGAGGATCGAGTAGGCCACGTCCTCCGGCTCCACCGCCCCCAGCTTCACGATGTCCCGGTCGTTGAAGATGACGGTGCCGGGCCGGACCTCGGTGAGCCCCGGAATCTCGTGGCTGCGCCACAGCGTGGGCGTGGACCCGCCGCTCACGACCTCGGGTGCGAGACCGGCCTCGTCCAGGGCCCGGTAGAAGGATTCCAGCCGAGCGCCGAGCTCCCGGAGGAGGCCGTCCTGCTCCGTCGCCGGCACGCGCATGTGCCCGGGATAGAACATGAGGCCCCGGTACTCCACGCCGCCCAGCTCCCGGGCCCGGCGTGCCAGGGCGACGGCGTCGTCGGGCTCGGGGACGCCCACCCGGCGGAGCCCGGCGTCGAGCTCGACGAGCACGCCCACGGTGCGGCCGGCTCCCTCGGCGGCCCGGGACAGGCCCTCGAGGGCGGCGGCCGTGTCCAGGGCGACGGTGAGATTGACCGACGCCGGCAGGGCCATGAGGCGCTCGAGCCGCTCCTCGCCGACGGGGGGATAGGCCAGGAGGAGGTCGTCGCAGATCGTGGACATGACCTCGGCTTCCCGGGGCGTGGCGACGGTCAGCCCGGCGGCGCCGGCTTCGAGCTCGAGCTCGGCGATCCGTCGGCTCTTGTGGGTCTTGACGTGGGGGCGCCACGACAGCCCGTGTCGCCGGCAGTACTCGACCACCCGCCGGGCGTTGGCCCGGGCGGTCTCCAGGTCGACGACGGCGACGGGGGTCTCCACGCTCTCGAGCTTCATCTCCGGCTCCTGGTCGTCAGGCACGACGGCACGGATCACGGGTCACGGGCGGGAACGGTGCGGCGCTCATCCGCCTCGGGCCTCTCCGGGAGGCGTCACGACGTCTTCCAGGGCGCCGAGGAAGGCCGTGTCGCTCTCCGCCACGGGGCCGACCCGGACGAGCCGGATGGTGCCGTCGGCGTCCAGGACGTAGGTGGCGGGCAGGCCCATGATCGAGAAGACGTCCATCCCCGAGCCCGAGGGATCGTGGAGAATGCGGTAGGTGACCCCGTACTCCTCCATGAAGTCCCGGATCTCCGGCTTCGAGCCCCGGGAGTCCATGGAGACGCCGACCACCTGGAGGCCCCGGTCCCGGTACCGCTCGTACAGCGACTGGAGGAAGGGGGTCTCGCGGCGGCAGGGCGTGCACCAGGTGGCCCAGAAGTTCAGGAGGACGGGATCGCCCC
>CAZMPV010000392.1:0-2980 GCA_964567985.1 uncultured Gemmatimonadaceae bacterium | reverse complement strand
TGGCCGACATCATCATCATCGACGACGAGTCCGTCCTCCGGGACACGATGCGGAAGATCCTGGAGCGGGCGGGCCACACGGTCCGGGACGCGAGCAACGGCGACGCCGGCATCCGGATGCACCGGGAGCGGCCGGCCGACCTGGTGATCACCGACCTCTTCATGCCCGACAAGGAGGGGATCGAGACGATCCAGGAGCTCCGGGAAGAGGCACCGGACGTGCGGATCCTGGCGGTCTCGGGGGGCGCCTCCGTGGATCCTGGTGGCCCCCTGTCCGACGCGGAGCTCCTCGGCGCCGACGGCTCTCTGCCGAAGCCCTTCAGCGTCGAGGAGCTCCAGGGGAAGGTCGAGGAGCTGCTATCGTAGCGGTCCGGCCGGAAGGGGGAGCGGGATGAAGCGACGCACCTTCCTCGGCGCCGCGGGCGCGGCGGGCCTCTCGGGGCTCGCGGGCCTCTCGCCCCGCACCGACGGCGCCGAGGGAGCGCTCCCCGCGCTGCGCCCGCCCCGCCTCCGTCCCGGAGACACGGTGGGGATCGTGAACCCCTCGGGCGTCGTCTGGCGGGAGGACGCCCTCCGGACGGTGGAGGAGCGCCTCGCCTCCCTGGATCTGGAGAGCGTGCGGGGACGCCACGTCCTGGACCGGCACGGCTACCTGGCCGGCCGGGACGGGGACCGGGCGGAGGACGTGAACCGGATGTTCCGCAGGGACGACGTGGACGCCGTCCTCTGCGGGCGGGGAGGATGGGGCGCGGCCCGGATCCTCCCGCACCTGGACTACGACGCCGTCCGGGCCTCTCCCAAGGTATTCCTGGGCTACAGCGACATCACCGCCCTTCACATGGCGCTCCACGCCCGGACCGGGCTCGTGACCTTCCACGGTCCGGTGGGCCTCTCCACCTTCACCTCCTTCTCCCTGGGCTGGATCCGGCGCCTCCTCTTCGACGGGGAGACCCCGACGTACCGGAACCCGGAGGACACCGACGCCGACGTCCTCGCCCGGGTACGTGACCGGGTGGTCACCATCCGGTCCGGCCGGGCCACGGGGCCGCTCCTGGGCGGGAACCTCACGGTCCTCACCGCGATCGTGGGCTCGGGCTTCCTGCCGGACTTCCGGGACGCGATCCTCTTTCTCGAGGACGTGGGGGAGGCGCCGTACCGGATCGACCGGATGCTCACCCAGCTCTCCCTGGCCGGAATCCTGGACGGGGTCGCGGCGGTGGTCTTCGGGAAGTGCACGGGGTGCGACCCGGGCGAGGGCTATGGCTCCCTGACCCTCGACGACGTCCTGGAGCATCACCTGGGCGGCCTGGACGTGCCGGCCTGGAGCGGTGCCATGATCGGCCACGTGGACGACCAGTGGACGCTCCCCGAGGGCGTGCGGGGAGAGGTGGACGCCGACGCCGGCACGATCCGGCTCCTCGAGGCGGCGGTGGGCTGACGCCGGAAGGTCAGGCGCGCTCCGCGCCCACCCCGCCCCTCAGCTCGCCCACGATCTTCCCGATCGCCCGCACTCCCTCCACCAGCCGGGGACCGGGCCGCCCCAGGTAGGCCTCGGGCACGCAGTAGACCCGCCCGTCGCGGATCGCCGGAAGCTCCTGCCAGGCGTCCTTCTCCCGGACGACCTCGGGCCGGTACTTCGCCGGATCGACGCCGCACCACGCCACCACGAAGGCGTCGGGGGCCAGCTCCAGGACCTCCTCGTCGGAGACCGGCCGGCTCTTCACCGGCTCGTCCTCCAGGACGTTGCGGCCGCCGCCGGCCCGGATGACGTCCGTCGTCCAGCTCCGGGCCCCCGGGACGATGCTGGGCTTCGGCCACCACTGGACCAGGATCGTCGGCCGCTCGTCCTCGGATCCGCCGTCGGAGCGGATCCGGGAGTCCGTCCCGGTCTCCGCCTCGGCCTCCGGCGCTCCGGGCTCCAGGGCTCGCCGCATCCGGGCCACCACTTCCTCGGCCCGCTCGTCGGCGTCGAGCCGGCGGCCGATCTCCCGGATGTCCCGGTAGACGTCCTGCAGGGATTCGGGGGCCGGGGCGATGAAGGGCAGGCCGGCTTCCTCCAGGTCGGCCACCACCTCCTCGTGGCCCGGGACGGTCAGGGTGGCCAGGACCAGGTCGGGCTCCAGGGCCGCGACCTTCTCCACGTCGATCTCCAGGTCCGGTCCCATCTTCGGCAGCGGATCCACGACCTCGGGAGGGTGGTCGGAGTGGCTGTCCACGCCCACGAGCCAGTCGGCCCGGCCCAGGGCGGCCACGATCTCGGTGTTCGAGCAGGCGAGGGAGACGATGCGCATGACGGGGAGGGATACCCTCTCGTCGGGTGCGGGTTCGAGCCCTCGTTGCAACCCTTCCCTTTATAGAGGTATCTATATATGTAGAGTACGACCTGATCATCCCCTCTACGGGAGCGGCCCCGGCCATGACCGACTCGATCCGCATGACCCACGCCACCGCCCTCGTCCTCCGGGGCCTGGACGCCGGCCACGCCTACGGCTTCGACCTCATGGACGCCACGGGCCTGCCCAGCGGCACCGTGTATCCGATCCTCCGCCGCCTGGAGGAGGCCGGCATGGTCCGGGGGGCGTGGGAGGAGAGCGAGTCGGCCGAGGACCGGGGCCGTCCCCGGCGCCGCTACTACGAGCTCACGGACGAGGGACGGGAGGTCGTCCCCGAGGCCACCCGCCGCCTGGCCGAATCGCTCCGGCTTCTGCCCGACGCCCTCCTCGACGCCGCCGGCGGGGAGGGTTGAGGCGATGCCGCGCCGTAGCGGAGGGGATCGGTCGAACGGGCTGGCGGAGCTCCTGGTCCGCGGGGCGGCCCGTCTGGTGCCCCGGGGGCTACGGGAGGACTGGCGTGAGGAGTGGCTCGCCGAGGTCGGCGCCCGGCGTCGGGAGCTGAAGCGGACGGAACGGCTGACAGCGGCGGCCCGGGCCGACCTGGCACTCCGGGCCGCCGGCTCGATCCCGGACGCCCTCCACCTCCGG
>CAZMPV010000391.1:0-2983 GCA_964567985.1 uncultured Gemmatimonadaceae bacterium | reverse complement strand
GGCCGACTCCCTGGTGGCCCGCTGGATCGAAGCCGTGGGTGGGATGGAGGCGTACCACGACTTCCGGAGCGCCCGCTACACCTACGCCACCGAGCTCTACGACCCGGAGACGGGCCGGCTCCGCCGCAAGCGGCCCCGCTACGTGGCCCTGGCCAAGCTCGACGGCCACCAGATGGCCCGGATCGAGCGCTGGACCTGGGACGGCTCCCAGTTCGTGGTCCAGGGCTTCGACGGCGACACGGCCTGGGCCCACGTGAACGGGGCGCCCGCCCCCCCGGACCACAAGGAGTCCGAGGAGGCCTCCTACGTGACCGGCGACGTCTTCTACTGGTTGAGCCTCCCCTTCAAGCTCCGGGACCCGGGCGTGAACCTCCACTACGACGGCACCGACGGCGACGGCCGTCACGTCGTCCGGGTGACCTTCGGGGAGGACGTGGGGGACCATCAGGACACCTGGTGGTACCGCTTCGACGAGGGGCGGGCGGTGCCCGTGGAGGGGGCCTACCGTGAAGAGGGCTCGGAGAACGTGAACCGCTTCCGCTGGGAGGATCTCCGGAGCGTGGACGGCTACACCTACCCCGCCCAGCGCGTCCACGTGAACGCCGACGGTCGCGTCTGGAAGATCCTCCGCTTCTCCGACGTGGAGCTGAACCCGGAGCTGGAGCGGGCCGTCTTCGAAGACCCGGCGGCGTCGCCCTGGTCGGAGCGCTGAGCTCGAAGCCCCGGATCCGGGAGCCCGCCCCGGTCACCCCCCGTCACCGCTCCGCCCCGCCCCCTTGAGCGTCGCCCTCAGCAGGTCCCGGTTCAGCCGGGCGATGAAGTCGACGCTGATTCCCTTGGGGCAGGCGATCTCGCACGCCCCGTGGTTCGTGCAGTTGCCGAAGCCCTCCTCGTCGTGGGCGTCCACCATCTCCACGACCCGGTCGTCCCGCTCCGTCTGCCCCTGGGGCATGAGCGACAGGTGGGCGACCTTCGACGCCGTGAAGAGCATGGCCGAGGCGTTCGGGCAGGCGGCGACGCAGGCACCGCAGCCGATGCAGGTGGCGGCGTCGAAGGCCCGGTCGGCGTCGTCCTTGGGCACCGGCGTGACGTTGGCGTCGGGGGGGCTCCCGGTCCGGACCGAGATGTAGCCGCCGGCCTCGATGATCCGGTCGAAGGACGACCGGTCCACGACCAGGTCCTTGATCACCGGGAAGGCGTCGGCCCGCCACGGCTCGATCCAGAGCTCGTCGCCGTCCTCGAAGTGGCGCATGTGGAGCTGGCAGGCGGTGGTCAGCTTCCGGGGTCCGTGGGGATTGCCGTTGATCATCATCCCGCAGGCGCCGCAGATCCCTTCCCGGCAGTCGTGCTCGAAGGCGATCGGCTCCCGCCCGTCCTTGATCAGCCCCTCGTTGACCAGGTCCAGCACCTCGAGGAAGGAGAACTCGGGCTGGACGTCGGTGGCGGCGTAGCTCTCGAAGCCTCCGTCGTCGTCGGGCCCGGACTGGCGCCAGACGTGCAGCGTCAGATCCATTACTTGTAGCTCCGCTGGGTCGGGGGCACGTAGTCGAACTCGAGCTCCTCCCGGTGGAGCTTCGGCTCCTCGCCGACCCCCTCGAACTCCCAGACAGAGACGAAGCTGAAGTTCTCGTCGTCGCGCTTCGCCTCGCCTTCTCCGGTCTGGTGGTCGACGCGGAAGTGGGCGCCGCACGACTCGTCCCGGGTCAGGGCGTCGTGGCACATGAGCTCGGCGAACTCCAGGAAGTCCGCCACACGGCCGGCCTTCTCCAGGGACTGGTTCAGGTCCTTCCCGCTCCCGGGGACCCGGACGTCGCTCCAGAAGCGCTCCCGGAGCTCCGGGATCCGCTCCAGGGCCTCCTCGAGCCCTTCCCTGCTCCGCTCCATCCCACAGCGGTCCCACATGAGCCGGCCCAGCTCCTGGTGGAACTCGTCCACGGTCTTCGAGCCGTCGACGGCCAGGAGCTTCTCGGTCTTCTCCTTCACGTCCCGCTCGGCGTCGGCGAAGGCGGCGCGCTCCGGGTCGGCCGAGCCCGGCTCCTGGCGGGCCAGGTAGTCGCCGATCGTCATGGGCAGCACGAAGTAGCCGTCGGCCAGCCCCTGCATGAGAGCGCTGGCGCCCAGGCGGTTCGCTCCGTGGTCGGAGAAGTTGGCCTCGCCGATCACGAAGAGCCCGGGCACGGTGCTCATGAGATTGTAGTCCACCCAGAGCCCGCCCATGGTGTAGTGGGGCGCCGGGTAGATCCGCATGGGCACCTCGTAGGGGTCGTCGCCGGTGATCTTCTCGTACATCTCGAAGAGGTTGCCGTAGCGCTCGGCGATCGTCTCCCGGCCCTCCCGCTCGATGGCGTGCCTGAAGTCCAGGTAGACGCCGTTGTTCAGGGGCCCGACCCCGTGGCCCTCGTCCACCATCTGCTTGGCCCGCCGGGACGCCAGGTCCCGGGGCACCAGGTTGCCGAAGGCCGGATACATCCGCTCCAGGTAGTAGTCCCTCTCCTCCTCGGGGATCTCGTTGGGCGGCCGGTCGTCGTCCTTCCTCTCCGGCACCCAGATCCGGCCATCGTTCCTCAGCGACTCGCTCATCAGCGTGAGCTTCGACTGGTACTCGCCGCTCGGGGGGATGCAGGTCGGATGGATCTGGGTGTAGCAGGGGTTGGCGAAGCCCGCCCCCCGCTTGTGGGCCCGCCAGGTGGCGGTGACGTTGCAGTTCTTCGCGTTCGTGGAGAGGAAGAAGACGTTCGAGTAGCCGCCGGTGGCCAGGACCACGGCGTCGGCGGCCCACGACTCCACGGCGCCCGTGACCAGGTTCCGGGTCACGATCCCCCGGGCGTGGCCGTCGGCCACGACCAGGTCGAGCATCTCGTGGCGGGTGTGCATCTCGACCTTGCCGGCCGCCACCTGGCGCTGGAGCGCCTGGTAGGCCCCCAGGAGAAGCTGCTGGCCGGTCTGTCCCCGGGCGTAGAAGGTCCGGGCGACCTGCACGCCG
>CAZMPV010000390.1:0-2983 GCA_964567985.1 uncultured Gemmatimonadaceae bacterium | reverse complement strand
GACACCGCGAAGGTCACGTCCCCGTCGAAGGGGGTGTTCACCGGGGAGATCCGCCGGGCCATGGCGGTGGACGCCATGCGGGCCATCCGCTCCAGGTCCACCGAGGCGAGGGGGGCGTCGGTCGCCACCACCGCGAGGGTCGTGTTCTGCCCGGGCCGTCCCCCGAATCCCCCCGGCCTTCCCTCCTCCCGGAGGAGCCGGGCCGTGTCCACGAAGCTCCCGTCCGGGCCCCGGGCGCCGGCGATGATGCGTCCCCTGCCGTCGGTCACGTCGCCGAAGGCGTTGACGACCACCAGGGCCCCGACGGTCCACTCACCGGCGGAGACCGACGCCGTCCCGACCCCGCCCGGCGAGGCGCTCTCCCGTCCGTTGATCTTCCCCACCAGGGCCCCGGCACCCGCGCCGACCCGCCCCTGGGCCACCGGACCGTGGGCCGCGGCCTCGCACGCCGTTCGACCCTCCCGGGGGCCCGGCCTCTCTCGCCCGGCGGCCAGGTCGAAGATCACCGCCGAGGGCACGATCGGAACGGTCGTGACGCCCACGTCGAAACCCCGGCCCCGCTCCTCGTGCCACGCCATGACCCCGTCGGCGACGCCGAGACCGAAGGCCGATCCCCCGGTCAGGAGGACGGCGTCGGCCCGGGGCACCAGGTGGACGGGATCCAGGGCGTCGAGCTCCCGGGTCCCGGTGGCCATTCCCCGGACGTCCACCGCTCCCCGGAAGGGTCCCAGGACGACGGTGCAGCCCGAGCCCCCGCCGTCCACGACGGCGTGGCCGACCCGGATCCCCGGCACGTCGGTGATCCGGCCGTCCGGCGGCGTCCCGGACGCGGCGACGCCGTCGGGGCTCACGCCAGGAGCTCCCGGAGGACGTCGGCGTCGACGTTGCCCCCGCTGATCACCGCCCCGACCTTCCGGCCCTCGACGGTGACCGCGCCGTGGAGGAGCGCGGCCACGGTGGCGGCGCCCGAGAACTCCACCACCAGCTTCTGGCGCTTCATCAAGTAGGCGGCCGCATCCCGGACCTGGTCGTCGTCCACGAGCACGATGTCGTCCACCAGCTCCCGGGCGTGGCGGAAGGTGAGCTCACCGGTCCGGACCGGGGCCAGACCGTCGGCGATCGTGTCGATCTCGTCCAGGGTGGTGGGCTCGCCGGCGTTCAGCGCCGCCCGCATGGACGCCGCCCCCGCGGGCTCGACGCCGAGAATCAGGACGTCGGGGTTCAGGCGGCGGAGCGCGGCGGCGATCCCGCTCAGCAGCCCTCCGCCACCGACGGGCACGAGGACCGCGTCCGTCTCCGGCCACGCCCGGTGCATCTCGAGACCCACCGTCCCCTGCCCGGCGATGATGTCGGGGTGATCGAAGGGAGGCACGATCGTGTAGCCGCGCTCCTCGGCCAGGGTCTCGGCCCGGCCCTGGCGCTCCAGGGAGGTCGTGCCCTCGAAGACGACCTCGCCGCCGAGGCGCTCCACGCCCTCGCGCTTGACCTCCGGGGCGGTGGTGGGCATGACGACGACCGCCGGCGCGCCCAGGAGTCCCCCGGCCAGGGCCACGGCCTGCCCGTGGTTGCCCGAGGAGTAGGTGATCACCCCTCGCTCCAGGGCGTCCTCCGACAGCCGAGAGATGTAGTTGTACGCGCCCCGGATCTTGAAGGCGCCGGCCTGCTGGAGGGACTCGCACTTCAGGCGGATCTCGCCGTCGAGCTCCCGGGACAGCTCCGGCGACCAGAGGAGCGGCGTGGGCACCGCCACCCCCTCCAGCCGGGCCGCGGCCGCCTCGATCTCCTCGAGCTCGACCAGCTCCTCCCACTCGGCGCCGTCACTCACCGGCGCCCGCCTCTTCGGAGGCCATCTCCTCCTCGCCGGCTTCGTCCTCGCCCTCGTCGTCCCCGGCGACGGCGGCCTCCTCGGCCTCGTCGTCCTCGGGGATGATCCGGGCCACGTCCACGACCTGGTCGCCCTCGTCCAGGTTCATGAGCTTCACGCCCTGGGTGGCCCGTCCGATCAGGCTGATCTCGTCGACCCGCTGGCGGTTCACCACCCCTTCCCGGGTGATCAGCATGAGCTGGTCCTCGGGGGTCACCGCCTTGATCGCCACGACCCGGCCGGTCTTCTTCGAGGTCCGGACGTTGATCACGCCCTTCCCGCCCCGGCCCTGAAGCCGGTACTCGTCGATCTCGGAGCGCTTGCCCATCCCTTCCTCGGTCACGACCAGAAGGGTGGCGTTGTCCCGGCGAACCACGACCATCCCGACGACGTTGTCGTCGTCGGCCAGGTCCACGCCCCGCACCCCCTCGGTGGCCCGGCCCATGGTCCGGACGTCGCCCTCGTGGAAGCGGATCGCCTGGCCCTCCCGGGTGGCCAGGATGACCTCCTGGTCGCCGTCGGTGATCTGGACGTCGATGAGCTCGTCGCCCTCCCGGACGTTCATGGCGATCAGCCCCACGGAGCGGACGTTCCCGTAGGCCGAGAGGGCGGTCTTCTTGACCTTCCCCTTCCGCGTCGAGAAGAGCAGATAGCGATCCTCGCTGAACTCCCGCACCGGGACCACCGCGGCGATCTCCTCCTCGTGATCCATGTTCAGCAGGTTCACGATCGGCTTGCCCCGGGAGTTCCGGCTCGCCTCCGGGATCTCCCAGACCTTGAGCCAGTAGCACTGGCCCTGGCGGGTGAAGATCATGAGGTAGTCGTGGGTGGAGGCCACGAAGAGGTGCTCCACCCAGTCCTCGTCCTTCGTCTTCATCCCCCGGAGCCCCCGCCCGCCCCGGCGCTGGGCCCGGTAGGTGTCGATGGCGAGCCGCTTCACGTAGCCCTGGTGGCTGACCGTGATCACCATCTCCTCGTCCGCGATCAGGTCCTCCATGACCAGGTCCGAGCTCTCGCCGATGACCTCCGTGCGGCGGTCGTCGCCGTACTTCTCGGCGAGCTCGTCGAGCTCGTCCACCACGACTTCCATGCGCCGGTCCCGGGACGCCAGGAGCGTCC
>CAZMPV010000389.1:0-2996 GCA_964567985.1 uncultured Gemmatimonadaceae bacterium | reverse complement strand
CCTCGCCGGTCCAGGCGACCCAGCACGGCCGCTCCCCCGGCGGCTCCTCTTCGTGGTAGAAGCTGAAGCGGATGTCCTCCCGGTCGCCGTGCTGCACCTCGAGCCGGGAGAGGTCCACCGTGCGGCCGTCCACCCGGGGCGGCGTGCCGGTCTTGAAGCGGCCGATCTCGAGCCCACGGGCCTCCAGCTCCTCGGCCAGCTCCACCGAGGCCGACTCGCCGGCCCGGCCCGCTTCCACGCCCGGCGAGCCGCCGACGTGGATCTTCCCCCGGAGGAAGGTCCCCGCGGTGACCACCACCACGGGCGCCCGGGCGGTGTGCCCGCCCCGGGTCCGCACCCCCCGGACCCCGTCGTCGTCCAGGAGCAGCCCGGAGACCATCTCCTGGAAGAGGTCCAGCTTCTCGAGCCCGTCCAGGACCCGGCGGGCCGCCCGGGGATAGAGGCCCCGGTCGCACTGGGCCCGGGGCCCCCAGACCGCCGGCCCCTTCGAGCGGTTGAGCATCCGGAACTGGATCCGGGAGGCGTCGGTGGCCCGTCCCATGACGCCGCCCAGGGCGTCCACCTCCCGGGCCACGATGCCCTTGGCCACGCCCCCGATGGCCGGGTTGCAGCTCATCTGGGCGATCCGGGAGAGATCCGGGGTGATCAGGAGGGTGTCGGCCCCCAGCCGGGCGGCCGCCGCGGCGGCCTCGCTCCCGGCGTGGCCCCCTCCGACCACGATGACGTCGTAGCTGAATTCCATGCGTCGTCCCGCTTCCCTCCTACCGGACGATCTCGAAGTGGCCGGGGAGCTCCTTCTCGGACGGGATCTCCTCGACGTCCTTCACCCGGGCGCTGGAGGGCCCGTGGTCGAGGCGGCTCCGGAAGCGCTCCATCGCCTCCTCGGGGCCCTCGGCGTGGATCTCCACCGATCCGTCCACCCGGTTCCGCACCGTCCCCCGGAGGCCGAGCTCCTGGGCGGTCTTCCGGGTCCACCAGCGAAAGCCCACGCCCTGGACCCGCCCCGTCAGGCGATAGCCCTTCCGCCTCGTTCCGTCCTCGCTCACGAGCCGATCCCTCCTCTCGCGTCACTCACGATCTCGCGGGGCCGCGCACGCCGCCACCGGGGCGCGCCCCGGTCCTCACTTCCCGATGCAGAAGTCCCGGAAGACCCGCTCCAGGACATCGTCGGGGGAGATCACGCCCAGCAGCTCCTCCAGGGCCGTCTCCGCCGGCCGCAGGTGGGTGGACGCCACCTCCGGCGGCACCCCGTCCCGGAGCGCCCGGCCAAAGGCCCGGACCTCGTCCAGCGCCGCCTCGAGTTTCCGGACCTGGCGCCGCCGGGTCACGACGGGCGCGTCCGCCTCCGCCCGCACCAGGCCCCGGTACACGAGCGAGGGGAGAAGTTTCCGGAGCTCGGCGAGCCCCGCGCCGGTCTCCACGGAGGTGGCGATCTCGGCCTCCGCGGCCGCCGCCCCTGCCGCGGCTCCGGCTCCCTCCCCCGTCCGGTCCACCTTGGTCCGGAGCAGCACCACGGGCACCCCGTCCATCCCGGCCACGAAGCGCCGCTCGTCGTCGCCGAGCTCCCGGCCGGCCTCGGCGCAGAAGAGCACCACGTCGGCCCCCTCGAGGTAGCGCCGGGCGACCTCGATGCCGATCCGCTCCACCTCGTCGCCGGCGTCCCGGAGCCCCGCCGTGTCCACGAGCCGGAAGGGAAAGCCCTCCAGGGAGACCACGGACTCCAGCGCGTCCCGGGTCGTCCCCGGCACCTCGGTGACGATGGCCCGCTCCCGACCCAGCAACGCGTTGAAGAGGCTCGACTTCCCGGAGTTCGGCCGGCCCGCCAGGACCGTGACCGCTCCCTCCCGGAGGAGCTCTCCCTCGGGGGCGGTCTCCAGGAGCCGGGCCAGCCGCTCCTCCACGTCACCGGCCGCCTCCACCACCCGCCCCAGGGGCACCGGCGGCTCGTCCTCCTCGGGGAAGTCGATGTGGTGGGTCAGCAGCGCCTCGAGCCGGACCAGCGACTCCCGGAGGTCGCCGATCCGGGCCGAGAGGCCCCGCTCGAGCTGGTGCAGGGCCGCGCCGTGGAGGGCCCGGTTCCGGCCCTCGACCAGGTCCAGGACCGCCTCGGCCTGGACCAGGTCCATCTTCCCGTTCAGGTAGGCCCGCCGGGTGAACTCCCCGGGCTCGGCCGTCCGGGCCCCGGCGGCCAGGCAGGCGTCGAGGACGAGCTCGGGGGCGAGGTAGCCGCCGTGGCCGGAGATCTCGACCACGTCCTCGCCGGTGTAGCTCTCCGGTCCCCGGTAGACCGTCACCACCGCCCGGTCCAGGAGCTCGCCGCTCTCAGGGTCGCGGATCCGGGCCAGGGTCGCCCGGCGCTCCTCCGGCGGGCCGTCCCGGTCGGGGGTCATCGCCTCGAGGATGTCCAGGGCCCGGGGACCCGAGAGGCGGACCACGGCCACGGCGCCCACGCCCTGGGGGGTGGCCCGGGCCGCGATCGTGTCCGGCTCCCCGGAAGGGGAGACATCGTCGCGCGCGCTCATGCAGGGTGAAGGATGGGGCGGGACGCCCCTCGGCTCAATCGTCCAGGCTCGGCGGGGCGTGCTTCTTCGCCTTCTTCCGCTCGCCGGCGATCCAGATCTGCTGGGGGAGCGTGGCCAGGTTTGCCGTGGCGTAGTAGAGGTTCAACCCCGAAGCGAAGTTCAGGAAGATGAAGACCATCACCCCCGGCATGATCCACATCATCATCTTCATCTGGGGGTTCGCGTCGTCCATCGACTTGTAGCTGATGAACTGGAGCAGGAACATCGACAGCCCCAGGATCGCCGGCAGCAGGTAGAGGGGGTCCGGCGAGGAGAGGTCCGGGAGCCAGAGGAAGGGCACGCCCCGGAGCTCGATGGTGTTCTGGAAGACGAAGAAGAGGGTGATCAGGATCGGCCACGGCAGGAGCATGGGCAGGCACCCGGCCAGGGGGTTGAAGCCGTGCTCCTTGTACAGCTTCATCATCTCCTTCTGCA
>CAZMPV010000388.1:0-3052 GCA_964567985.1 uncultured Gemmatimonadaceae bacterium | reverse complement strand
GACGAGCTGGATCGCTGGATCCGAGAGCTCGACGGTCACGACGCCTGGCGGGCCGCTGCGTCGTACGGCGAGGAGACGCTCGGAGACGATCCGGTTCCGTGATCGTCGCCCCTTCCGTCAGCTCCCCACGTCGTCCTCCAGCGCCTCCAGCTCCCCGGTCAGCGTCGGCAGCATCTCCCGGTAGTACTCCAGCCGCGAGCCCTGGTCCGTGGTCATCGGCCCGACCCAGTCGCTGATGGTGAAGCCCAGCCGCAGGATTCGGCTCCGGAGCTCGGTGAGCTCCCGCTCCAGGTCTTCCGCTTCAGCGCGCAGGTCCTCGTCGGCGTCCTCGCCGAGCTCCTCCAGGACCGCCTCGATCCGCTCGACCCGGTCCTGGGCGGTCCGCGCCATCTCCGCCAGCTCGAGCTGGGTCTCGGTCCACGCCCTTCGCACGTCCGGCGCCGCGTCGATCCGCGGATCCTCGCTGACCTCCACGGTCTGCTCGCTCGTGGTCCCGTCCACGCTGAGCCGGACCGTGTAGGTGCCCGGCACCACCAGGGGCTCGGGGGGCTCGAAGCGGCGGCCCTCGTCTTCTTCGTCTTCCTCTTCCGGCGTCCGGGGCGGCGAGTGCCGCAGGTCCCAGAGCACCCGGTTCATCCCGGCGCGGCCGGACGGCTCCTCGATCCGGGCCACCTCGCTTCCCGAGGCGTCGTGGATCGTGATCTCCACGCCCTCGCCCTCGGACCGGGCCTCGGCGAGCCAGTAGTCCAGGATCGCGCCGGCGGGCGGGTTCTCGCCCCGGAAGAACATGTCGCCGGTGTGGCCGGTCTCCGACCGGTAGCGGATCTGCTCGGCCGGCCGGATCCGGAAGAGGTGGGCGTCGGAGGCCATGACCTCCGGGCTCAGCTCCTGGAAGGCGTCGAGCTGGTCCAGGATCCAGACGCCCCGGCCGTGGGTGCCCACCACCAGGTCGTTCTCGTGGACCTGGAGCGCCAGGTCGTCCACCGCGACCGTCGGCATCCCGCCCTTCACCTCGGTCCAGTGCTCGCCCCGGTCCGGCGAGTAGAAGAGGCCGAGCTCGGTGCCGAGCCAGAGGACGTCGGGGTTCATCCGGTCCTCCTTGATCACCCGGACGGCCCGCTCGGCCGGCAGGTCGCCGGCCAGGGAGCGCCACGACTGCCCGTAGTCCTCCGAGACGTAGACGTAGTTGTCGTAGTCGTCGTTCCGGAAGTTGTTGGCGGCCAGGTAGACCCGGCCCTCGACCTCCCGGGAGGGCTCGATGAAGGTGACGTTCACCCGCTCCGGCAGATCGGGCACGTTGCCGCTGATCTCGGTGAAGCTCTCCCCGCCGTCCCGGCTCACGTGGATCAGGCCGTCGTCGGTGCCCGCGTAGAGCAGCCCTTCCCGGAGCGGCGACGCGGCCACCGCCGTCAGGGCCGGGTAGTAGGGGTTGCCGTCGCCCACCGAGAGGGTGGCCGAGTCCGGGAGCTCGCCCATGACGGGCAGCTCCGTGAGCCGGAGGTCCGACGTGAGCTTGCCGAGGGAGGTCCAGGTGTCGCCCCGGTCCGTGGAGCGCCAGAGCTCGTCGGTGCCCGCGTAGATCGTGTTCGGATCGTGGGGGCTCAGAATAAAGGGGCCGTCCCAGTCGGCCGGCTCCATGGCGTTGCCCAGCCGCTGGTCTGCTCCGTAGGGGTCCGGCCAGGTGTCCCAGTTCCAGCGGGGCGAGATGTGGCCCGTGGGGTCGCCGGGGCGGATGTCCCGGGTCTCGCCGGTCTCCAGATCCACCCGCTGGAGCCCCAGGTACTGGGACTCGTTGTAGAGGGTCTTGTTCGTGGTGGTGTCCACCAGGTTGATGAAGCCGTCGCCGCCGCCGGTCTTGATCCAGTCCGAGTTCAACACGCCCGAGCGCCGGTAGGTGGCGTTGGGCGCCATCCAGGAGCCGTTGTCCTGCAGCCCCCCGTAGACCCAGTACGGGTCCCGGGTGTCCACGCTGACCCGGTAGAACTGGCTCACCGGCAGGTGGGGCAGGTAGATCCACTTCAGCCCCCGGTCGTAGGAGATGCCGAGCCCCCCGTCGTCGGCCTTCATGACGTGGTCCGAGTCCTCGGGGTTCACCCAGACCAGGCGGTCGTCGCCGTGGAGGCTCTGGGGCGGGTCGGTGAAGGTCTTCCCCCCGTCGTCCGAGAAGGAGTAGTTGTTCATCATGTAGATCCGCTGGTCGTCATTCGGGTCGACCAGGATCTGGCTGGCGTACATGGGCCGGGGGTTCCAGTCCGACATGTGGGTCCACGTCTCGCCCCGGTCCTCGGAGCGGTAGACGCCGGCCCGGCGCTGCTGGTACGCCGTGGAGGCGTTGTAGCGGCACCCCTGCTCGACGCTGACGTAGACGATCCGGGGGTCGGCCCGGTGGATCGAGATGCTCGTCCGGCCGTACTCCCCGATGGGAAGACCGTTCTTCCCGTGGACCGTGGTCTCCGGGTCCTCGGCGCACGACGCCGGCTCCTGCGGTCCATCCTCCCTGGGCTCGGCGGGGCCGAAACGGGTCCAGCTCTCGCCGCCGTCGGTGCTCTTCCAGAGGCCGCTGCCCGGCCCGCCGCCGTCGAAGCCCCAGG
The DNA here is from genome assembly GCA_964567985.1 of uncultured Gemmatimonadaceae bacterium. Lineage (GTDB taxonomy): Bacteria > Gemmatimonadota > Gemmatimonadetes > Longimicrobiales > Gaopeijiaceae > CAZMPV01. The sequence continues at coordinate 461 of CAZMPV010000388.1, read as the reverse complement.
GCCGCCGGCGACGCTGGTAGGTGGCGGCGTAGACGATGTCGGGGTCCAGCGGGTCGATGGCCACGTCCACGGCGCCGGTGTTCTCGTCCACCGCCAGGATCCGCTCCCAGCTCTCGCCGCCGTCGGTGGACTTGTAGAGGCCCCGCTCCTCGTTCGGGCCCCAGAGGTGGCCCATGGCCGCCACGTAGACGATGTCCGGATCGAGGGGGTGGAGGCGGATCCGGCCGATGTGGTGGCTCTCCTCCAGGCCCATGTGGGTCCAGCTCTCGCCGCCGTCGGTGGACTTGTAGACGCCGTCGCCCCAGGAGTTGGACTGGCGGTTCGCCCGCTCGCCGGTGCCGACCCAGACCGTGCTGGTGTCGCCCTGGTGGATCGCGATGTCGCCGACCGAGTGCGTGTTCTGGTTCTCGAAGACCGGCTCGATCGTGGTGCCCCGGTCGGTGGTCTTCCAGACGCCGCCG
>CAZMPV010000387.1:0-3077 GCA_964567985.1 uncultured Gemmatimonadaceae bacterium | reverse complement strand
GGATCTACGCGATCCGGGCGGCGTGGCTGAACCGGAAGGCGCCCCTGGCCCGGGTCACGTGGCGCCAGAGCGCGGAGGAGGCCGGGGGCGGCGTCCTCATGGACCTCGGGATCCAGGCCCTCGACCTCTGCCTCTGGCTGGTGGACTACCCCTCGGTCGAGGGTGTGCGGTGCGTGACCCGCATGGGCGAGCACGGCGTCGAGGACGCGGCCAGCCTCATGGTGACGGCGGCCGGCGGCCTCTCGCTCCAGGTCGAGGTCACGTCGAACTACTACTCCGAGGAGGACCGCCACTACGTCCGGGTCATGGGGAGCGAGGGCTCGGGGTCCCTGCCGCCCCTCCAGGTCCACAAGCGCCTCGGGGGGCGACCGATGAACGTGACTCCGGACCAGCCCGAGCAGGGCACCCGGGAGAACCCCTTCACCAACGCCTACCGGCGCCAGCTCGACCACTTCGTGAGGGCCGCCGCGGGCGAGGCCGACTCGGCGCTTCCCGAGGAACAGGTCCAGCTCATGACCCTCGTCCGGGCCGCCTACCGCTCCGCAGAGGAGGACCGGGAGGTGGAGCTGTAGCGCTCTCCCGGCTCCCGGCGGCGTGACGGTGCCCGACCTCGGCCTCCTCCCCCGGCGGGGCGCCCGCCTCCTGCCCCTCCTCTCCGCCGGGCTCCTCCTGGCGTCCTTTCCGCCCCTCCATCTCGGGGTGCCGCCCTTCGTGGCCCTCGTGCCGGTGGCGGTGCTGGTCGCGGAGCTTCCGCCCGGCGCCGACGGGGCCGGGACGGCGCTCCGTGCCGGGCTCCTCCTGGGCGCGGTCTACTTCGGTCTCCTCCTCCACTGGCTGGTGGTTGCCCTCTTCCGGCTCTCGCCGGTGGCGCTGCCGGGCTACCTCTCGGTCGTGGCGGTCCTGGCGGCCCTCGTCGGGCTGGTCGTCTGGGCCCTCCACCGGCTCCACCACGGCCTGGGGCTCCCCCTCTGGGTGGCTCTTCCGTTGGCCTGGACGGCCGGCGAATGGCTCCGGGCGCACCTCCCCGGCGGGCTCGCCTTCCCCTGGCTCGGTCTCGGGACCTCCCTCACCGGCTATCCGGAGCTGGTGGGCATCGCCGAGGTCGTGGGGGCCCGGGGCGTGACCTTCTGGCTGGCCGGGGTCTCCGGGCTCGGGGCCGGGGTCCTGGTGCGCTGGCGACGGGGCCGCTCCTGGAAGGGCGCCTCGGCGGCGGCGATCCTGGCCGCGGTCCTGCCGGCGGCGTGGGGCGTCTGGCGGGCCGACACGCTCCGGACCCGCCCGGCCGCCCGGGTCGCCTTCCTCCAGCCCGACGTGCCGGCCGAGGTGAAGGAGGAGCCGATCCGGGCGGTGGAGACGACCCGGGCGCGCCTGGACGGCCTCCTGGCCCGCATCGACGCCGGAGAGGTGGACCTGGTGGTGACGCCCGAGACGGCCTTTCCGGTGGCCCTGGAGGAGCCTCGCTGGGACTCGCTCCGGGCGTGGCTCCGGGCCGAAGCCCGGGAGGTGGGAGCGCCGATCCTCGTCGGAGCCCACGGGACCGGGACGAGCGCCGGAGGGGAGGCCCGGCGGCACAACTCGGCCTTCCTGGTGGGCGCCGACGGCCTCTCCGGCTACGCCTACCACAAGCGGAGGCTGGTCCCCGTGGTCGAGACGGCTCCCGCGATCTTCGGCGGCGTCCCGGGCCCCGCCCCGGCCTCCCTGGCGTCGGGCCGGAGCCGGCCCCTGGCGACGATCGCCGGAGGAGCCCGCTTCGGGACGCTGATCTGTTACGAGTCGGCCTTCCCCGCCGAAGCCCGGGCCTACCGGCGGGCCGGGGCCGACTTCCTGGTCAACATCACCAACGACGCCTGGTACGGCGGCGAGCGCTGGTATACCAGGACGGCCGGGCTCTGGCAGCACCCCGCCCATCTGGTCATGCGGGCCGTGGAGACGCGGACGGGCGTGGTCCGGGCGGCGAACGCCGGGATCTCCATGCTCGTGGATCCCTCGGGCCGCGTCCGGGAGTCCACCGACCTCTTCGAGGAGGCGGTCCGGGTCGGAGACGTCCGGACGACCGACGTCCGGACCTTCTACGTGCGCTACGGCGACGTGGCCGGAACGGGGTCGGTGGCGGCGGTGCTCGTCCTCCTCCTGCTGGGCGCCCGGAGGGAGCGACGCCGGCCCGCATCCGGGGGTTGAACATCTTAACAAGAATCGTTATTGATAATCTCGGGATGCGAGAGGACGAGCGGCACGGGCTTCGAACGCCGTCGGAACCCCTCGGACGAAGCGAACTACGAACCCGGGAAGGACGATGACCACCACGACCGCCGAAGTCGAAACCGAGAGAGAGAGCGAGGCGATGAGCGAGCAGAAGCAGGAGCTGATCGACGGGCTGAACACCGACCTGGCCGCCGAATTCCAGGCCATCATCTCCTACCGGCTCTTCGCGAGCCTGGCCACCGGGCCCTACCGGCAGGAGATCCGGAACTTCTTCGAGGGAGAGATCCAGGACGAGCTTGGCCACGCCGCGTTCCTGGCCGACAAGATCGTGGCCATGGGCGGTGAGCCCGTCACCGAGCCTCTTCCGGTGAAGGTGGCCTCGGACAACCGGGAGATGTTCGAGATCGCGCTCCAGGCCGAGACCGACACGATCCGCCGCTACGAGCGCCGGGTGACCCAGGCCGACAACCTGGGAGAGACCGGCCTCAAGGTCCGCCTCGAGGACCTGATCGTGGACGAGACGGACCACAAGGAGCAGATGGAGCGGATCCTGACCAACTGGCCCGGGTAGCTTCCGCCGAGCGCCGGGCTGCGCGGACGGGGTTCGGAGGGTCGGGGAGAAGTCCCCGGCTCTCTGGACTTCGCCCGCGCTCTCTGCATATATTTGCCTGCTGTCCGCCTTCGAGGCCGGGTCCCGATCGCCGGGCCGACCGCGCTCCGGGGCGGCCGACGTGGCGGGCCGGTGGTCGACATCCACTGCCGAGCCCGTTTTCCTTTTCAGGATCGTGGAGACGAAGGACCATGAAACAGGGCATCCATCCCGAATACAAGCAGGCCAAGATCGTCTGCTCCTGCGGCAACGAGATCGAGACCCG
>CAZMPV010000386.1:1351-3108 GCA_964567985.1 uncultured Gemmatimonadaceae bacterium | reverse complement strand
TCCAGGGCGCCGCCGGCCTCCTCGGCTTCGGCCTCCTCGCCCTCGGCCTGGAGCTTCTCGACCATCCGGCTCAGGGAGTCGATCTTCGCCCGGAGGCGGGCCACTTCCTCGGCGAGGGAGTCCGGCTGCTCCTGGGCGGTGGCCGCCGCGGGTGCGGCGATCAGGAACGCGAAGAGGACGACGGCGCCGACGAGCGCCTCCCATCCTCGAATAGACCAGTATCTGTGCATGCCCGTGTCCTCTCGATGTGACGTGTCCGACCGGATGCCGCGACGGCTGGGCAGCGGCGTCGGGCCGGTCCGGTGAGGGACCGTCCGGCGCGCTCGCGGTCGCGACGCGATTATGTGAGTGTGGCGCGGGTCAGCCGAGAGGCGGCGCCCGGGAGCGGACGGATGTACGTGCCTCGAAGGCGGGAAGGTCGAGGCTCGGGGCGGGGGTGGTGAGCCGGGGTCGGGGTCGATGGGCGAGGGTGAGCCCCTCGCTCGTTCCGGCCCAGAGGTTGGCCCCGACCTGGGTGCAGATCGTGTGGTCGTGGCCGGTGACGCAGGTGGCGGCGTGATGTTCGGTCTCGAGTGCGGGCGTCCGACTCGCCGACTCCCCGTCCAGCATGGGGACCAGGACCGAGACGGCCAGGAGCACCCCCGTGAGGAGGGCGCTCAACGCCTTGGTCGTGCCGCGCGGTTGCAGGCTCATCACGCTCTGACCGTACGAGAGGGGTCCGGCGGTGTCAATCCGCGGGACGGCGGGTTCCCGCCGTCCCGTGTGCGCCGGTCCGGAGCTCCCCCGGAACGTCCCGGGGAAATCGTTGTAGCTCCTACCCTCGCGGCCGCCGATGAGATCCCATCGCCGGCCGCCGAGGTCCCGGCGATCGCGCCCCTCTTCCGGCGTGCGGCGCTTCCGCTTATCTTCTCTGTCGCGTGTCGGAGGCAGCCGATTATTGAGCCGACACCAACGAAGCCGGGACTGACTCCCGACGCGGACGTTATGCCCTCTCGAGGGACCTCGGAAGCGGCGGGGAGGTCACCACTCATTGCAACCCGGGCTTCAATAAGTCTCCTCCGGCACCACTGCGGGGCCGTCGTCCTCCGGGGCGGCGGCCCCGTTTTCATTGTGGCGCCTCGTCCGTGGCGGGGGAAGCTCGCTGCCGCGGCGGACCGAACGTCACCCCACGGGGTAGCCGTCGCCCGGAGCGGCGAGGGCGCGTCTGTCACGTGGTCCCACGCCGGGTCGGGTTCGAATCGCCGGGGCGTCCGGTGGGGCGCGCCGTCCAGACGGGAGGGTCGAGATGCCCCGGGTACGGGTGACCAGGAGACTGCACTTCAGCGCCGCCCACCGCCTCCACCGGGAGGAGTGGTCGGAGGAGAAGAACGCCCGGGTCTTCGGCGCCTGCTCGAATCCGAACTGGCACGGCCACAACTACGAGCTGGACGTGACCGTGGAGGGACCGGTGGACCCGGAGACGGGCTTCGTCATGGACCTCAAGGAGCTGAAGGAGACGGTCCGGGAGACGGCGATCCGGGATCTGGATCACCGGAACCTGAACCTGGAGGTTCCGTGGATGGACGGGCGGATTCCAACGACCGAGAACCTGGTCGTGGCCATCTGGGAGCGGATCGAACCCGAGATCCCCGCCGGGGTCGATCTGGTCCGTCTGACCCTCTGGGAGACGCCCAGGAACTACGTGGAGTACGCCGGCGCGTAGCCGCCGGCAGAGGAAGACTCACGCGGGAAGAGGACGACGCACCGTGACGACGAAG
>CAZMPV010000386.1:0-1251 GCA_964567985.1 uncultured Gemmatimonadaceae bacterium | reverse complement strand
CCGAGCTGGTCCGGGAGATGATCCGCCGCCTGGGCGACGACCCGGAGCGGGAGGGCCTCCGGGCCACCCCGGCCCGGGTGGAGAAGGCGATGGACTTCTTGACCCAGGGCTACGAGCAGTCCGCGGAGGACGCCATCGGAGGGGCCCTCTTCGAGGAGCGGCACCACAACATGGTCCTGGTCAAGGACATCGAGATGTACTCCCTCTGCGAGCACCACATGCTGCCGTTTTTCGGCAAGGTGCACGTGGCGTACATCCCCGACGGTCAGATCATGGGGCTGAGCAAGATGGCCCGCCTCGTGGACGTCTTCGCCCGGCGGCTCCAGGTCCAGGAGCGGATGACCGAGCAGGTGGCCCAGGCGCTGTGGGACATCGTCCAGCCCCAGGGCGTAGGCGTGGTGATGGAAGCCTACCATCTCTGCATGATGATGCGGGGCGTGCAGAAGCAGAACTCGAAGACGATCACGTCGGCGATGCGGGGCGCCTTCCTCGACGACCAGCGCACCCGGGACGAGTTCCTCCGGCTCTCCATGACCGAGCACGACCCGCTCTCGTGAGCGAGCGCTCCCTGGACGGGACGCTGGCCCTGGTCACCGGGGCGAGCCGGGGGATCGGAGAGGCCGTGGCCCGGGCTCTGAGCGCCGCCGGAGCCCGGACGGTGCTCCTGGCCCGGAGCGAGGAGCGACTGAAGGAGCTGGCCTCCGAGCTCGACGGGCGGGCGCTGCCGGCCGACATCGGCGACGCCTCGAGCCTGACCGCGGCTCTGGACCGCCTGGAGGCGGAAGAGGGGGTGCCGGACGTGGTGGTGAACGCCGCCGGCGTCTTCGACCTGGCGCCCCTGGCGGACACGGGCCTCGAGACGCTGGACAGGAACCTGGACGTGAACCTCCGGGGCGCGTTCCTCGTCACCCGGGGCGTGCTTCCGGGCATGCTGGAGCGGGGGACCGGGCTCGTCGTGAACGTGGGCTCGGTGGCGGGCCGGAAGGCGCTTCCGGGCAACGCCGCGTACTCGGCGTCCAAGTTCGGGCTCCGGGGGATGCACGAGGTGCTCCTGGAAGAGCTCCGGGGCACGGGGGTCCGGGCCACGCTCCTGGAGCCCGCCGCGGTCGATACGGGGATCTGGGACCCCCTGGGGCCCGACGGTCGGGACGACCTTCCGTCCCGGAGCGACATGCTCGAGCCCGCATCGGTGGCCGCCGCCGTCCTCTTCGTGGCCACCCGCCCCGAGGGCGTGCAGATCCCGTCGCTGCC
>CAZMPV010000385.1:0-3113 GCA_964567985.1 uncultured Gemmatimonadaceae bacterium | reverse complement strand
GCCGTCTGCGACCGCTGCCACGGCTGGACCCTGGCCCCCACCGCCGAACGGGGCGCCGTCCTCGATCGGCTGGAACGGGCCGCCCGGGACCGGGGCCACGTCGTGGCCCGGACGGATCACGTCTCCCTGCTCGATCTCGAGGTCGCCCAGCTCGTTCGCGTCGGCCCCCGGGCGGGCCGGGAAGAGGAGGCCTGGTGGCGCTTCGGGCGCCGGCTCCGGCGGCGACGTGACCGCTTCCGGAGCCCCGGGACCCGCCTGGCCGCCTACGCATTCGGCGCCGTGGCACACCTGGGCGAGCTCATGGGAGTCGCGGAGGTGGCTCCCGGCGGAGGCTGGGACGACCGTCCCGTGGCCGACCTCCTCCGCTGGCGGCGCTTCGGCTGGGCCGCCTGGTACGGCCGGGAGCCCTGCCCGGACTGCGGGAGCGTGCTCCGGGCGCTTCGCTTCGACATCTCCTGGTGGGTCTACCCGCTGGTGGACGACGCCGGGCGCTTCGGCGTAGGGGTCCCCTGCTCCCGGTGCGACCCCTGGACCCCGGAGAAGCTCCACCGGATCCGGGGGCCCCGGGGAGAGGACGTCCTCCGTCGGGTCCTGGCCTATCAGAACGTGGCCGGCGTGGGCGAGCGGACGGTCCGGACGGCTGTCCGGGAGATCGAGGCCGCCGGCTCCGCTGGCGCCTTCGGTGAGCGGATCGCCGGCCGCCGGGAGACGCTCTGGCGGTCGGGCGAGGCGGCGGCCGCTGCCCTGGAGATCGCCCTCAGCGAGTCCGTGGAGCGGCGTCTGCTGGAGAGCGAGGTCCGGGCCCTGGACCTGCGCTGGCGCAGGGAGGAGGAGCTCGCCCGGATCACCGACGAGGAGCTGGCGTTCGGGGCCCGGCGTCCCCGGCCGGTGGCGGGTGGACAGCGGGGCGCCCGACCCCGAGGTTCCGCGTAGATGACGAGGACGTGACGAAGGGAGGGGTGGTGTCCGCGGACCCGATCGAGATCCTCGCCCACAAGAGCCACGTGAACGCCGTGGCCTTCAGCCCGGACGGCAAGTTCCTGGTCTCCGCCGGGATGGACAACCTGGTCAAGCTCTGGACCGTCGAGGAGTGGAGCCTCTTCTCCACCTTCTTCGGTCACCGGAAGAGCGTGAACTCCCTCTCCTTCACTCCCGACGGGGAGCACGTCCTCACCTCGTCCACCGACCGGACCGTCCGGGAGTGGACGTTTCCCTTCGGCTCCGAGGAGCGGTGCCGGGAGAAGCTCGATTCGGCCGTGGTTGCCCCCGACGGCGACACGGTCGCGTCCCTCTACGGCAAGGAGCGGATCCGCCTCTGGTCCCGGTCGTCCGGGGAGACGGTGGCGCTCCTGGACCACGACGGCCGCGTCACCGCCCACTGCTTCAGCCCCGACGGAGCCGAGCTCCTGGCCGCCCCGGCCGGTGAGGACGTGGTGCGCTGGAAAGTGGACGGTGGCGAGGAAGCGGGCCGCTTTCCGGCCGACGGGACGGCGGTCGCGGCCATGGGCTGGGTGAACGGGGGAGACCGGCTGGCGATCAGCGGGTACGAAGGCGCCGTCCGTCTGGTCGAGACGGGGCGCTGGCGTGAAGTGCGACGGATCGACCTCGACGTCGACGACGGCACCTTCCCCCTGGCCGTCTCGCCCGGCGGCGACGAGCTGGCCGTCGGCTCCGCCCACCGGGTCCGGACCTACGACCCGGGCGACGGGGCCCTGCGGAACGAAGTGGAGGTGGATCCCAAGGGCGTCTACTCCCTGGCCTACGACCCCGCGGGCCGATGGCTGGCCGTGGGCGCCGCCGACAAGCGCCTCCGGATCTGGGAGCGGTAGGGCGGCCGGCTCAGCCTTCTTCTTCTCCGAAGCGCTCGGCCAGCACTTCCTCGGCGCAGCGCAGCAGCGCCGGCCGCGACAGGTTCCCCGGATCGCCCACGCCGGCGCACTCCATCACCCGCTCGTCTGAGGCGAAGCTCCGGTAGGTGGCGTCCACGGCCCGCCAGAGGTAGAGGACCGTCCGGGTGTCCGGCTGGAGGCTCCAGCGCCCGCCCTCCTCGCCCGGGACGGGTTCCAGGTAGGCGATGCGGGAGACCGGGACCCGCCCGGCCCGGGCGACGGCCCGGGCTTCGCCCTCCACCCGGCCGACGGCCAGGAGCGAGCCGTCGGCGATCAGCCCCCAGCCCTCCTGGGTGAGCCCCCCGCGCCGGTCCCGGGCCGTGGCCCGCTCCTGGACGAAGCGGGCGAAGTCCTCTCCGGGAAAGAGCGGCAACACGTCGATACGGGTGAGCTCGAGCTCCCAGACGGCCTCGCCGTTCGGGTTGCTCTCCTCGGGGACCACGACGCGCAGGAGGCTGTCGGAGACGGCCTCGGTCCGGAGCACGGGCCCGTCGCCGATCTCGCCGAGGAAGCGGTCGTCGGCGCCGGCCAGGGCATCGACGGCCGCTTCCCGGAGGGCGGCGGTCCGGCCGCCCCGGTCCATGACCTCCCGGAGCAGGTCGCAGCCCGTGAGCCCGACCAGGAGGACCATCGCCGCGACCCCGGTCGCAAACCCCCCGCGGCCGGCCCGCGGGCCGTGCCTCATCGGGCGCCGCCGGGCCGATGGCCCGTCCCCGACGCGCTCATCCCCGGGGCGAGCCGTCGAGGAGCCCGTCCAGGGCTTCTTCCCGGGCGCCGTTCTCGTCGCAGACGGCGAAGCGGCTCTCGGAGGCCCCGTACATGGCGACCCCGGCATACTCCCCGGCCCGGTTGAGGATGAAGAAGCGGACGTCGAAGGCCGGCTCTCCGCGATCGTTGAGGAGCCGGGCCTCGACTGTGTTCGAGCGGATCCGCTCCAGGGCCGCCATCCCGGCGTCCCTGGGGTGCATCCCCCGGCGCATGTTCTCGACGATCAGATACGAGGAGAGGTTGAAGAGGTTGGCCTCGCCCCGGCCCGTGGAGCCGGCGGCACCGACGTCGCCGTCCACGTAGAGCCCCGCGCCCAGGATCGGCGAGTCTCCCACCCGTCCCGGGATCTTCCACGCCAGGCCGCTGGTGGTGGTCACGCCGCAGATGTCGCCGTCGGGGCCGATCCCGTTGCAGTTGATGGTCCCCCAGAAGGAGCTCGGGTCGATGAGCCCGTCG
>CAZMPV010000384.1:0-3163 GCA_964567985.1 uncultured Gemmatimonadaceae bacterium | reverse complement strand
CGTGGCCCGGCGCACCCGGGAGTTCGGCGTGCGGATGGCCCTGGGGGCGGCGGCCCGAGACATTCTCGGGCAGGTGGTCCGGGGCGGTCTCCGGCTGGCGCTCCCCGGGCTCGTGGTGGGGGCCCTCCTGGCCCTGGGAGTGGGCCGCCTGCTCCGGAGCTTCATCCTCGGCGTGAGCCCCCTGGATCCCCTGGCCCTGGGCGGCACGGCCCTCCTCCTCCTTCTGGTGGTGGCGGCGGGCGCCGTGGTACCGGCCTGGAAGGCGGCCCGCACCGATCCGTCGAACGCGCTCCGCTACGAATAGCCCGACCCCGGAGACAGCTGATATGGGTTCCGACGTCCGCCTCGCCCTCCGATCCCTGACCAGGACTCCGGTCCTGACTGCGGTCGTGGTCGCCACCCTGGCCCTGGGGATCGGGGCGAACACCGCCATCTTCAGCGTGGTGGACGGGATCCTGCTCCGGCCCCTTCCGTTCCCGGAGTCCGAGGAGCTCGTCGGGGTGTGGGCCGACTTCACCGAGCGGGGCGGGCCCGAGCGGGAGTGGCTCTCCTATCCCAACTTCGCGGACCTCCGGGAGCAGGCCACGTCCCTGGAATCCCTGGCGGTCTACCAGGGGTGGGCCCCCACCCTGACCGACGACGGCGAGGCCGAGCGGCTCCTGGGCGCCCAGATCAGCGCCGGGATGTTCGCCGGCGTGCTGGGGGTGAACCCTCTGATCGGCCGGCCCTTCCGGGCCGAGGAGGCGGTGCCGGGCGCCGAGGGCGTGGTGCTCCTGAGCCACGGGCTCTGGAGGAGCCGCTTCGGCGCGAGCCTCGACGTGGTGGGCCGGAGCCTGTCGCTGGACGGGGAACCCCATACGGTGGTGGGCGTCATGCCCGAGGGATTCCGCCCGCCCTTCGTCCGGGACGCCGACGTCTGGCGGCCTCTGCGGATGAACGCCGGGAGCAGCTGCGGCCGGGGATGCATCAACCTCCGCTCCGTGGGCCGGCTGGCCGAGGGGGCCTCCCTCGCCCGGGCGCGCTCCGAGCTCGAGGGCCTGAGCGATCGGCTCAGGGAGCAGTTCCCGGCGGCGAACGCGGGGACGTCGTTCTACCCGGTCTCCCTGCGGGAGGACCTGGTGGGCGAGGCCCGGACCCCCCTCTGGCTCCTCCTCGGCGCCGTGGGCTTCGTCCTGCTGATCGCCTGCGTGAACGTGGCCAACCTCCTCCTGGCCCGGGGGGCGGCCCGGAAGGGCCAGGTGGCGGTCCGGGCGGCCCTTGGGGCCGGGCGGGGCCGGATCGCCCGGGAGGTACTGGTGGAGAGCCTGGTCCTGGCGGGCCTCGGTGGGGCGGTGGGCGTCGGCCTCGCCTACTGGGGCACCGACCTCCTGGTCGCGATGGCCCCGGACGGCATCCCCCGGATCCACGAGGTCACCGTGGACCCCCGGGTCCTGGCCTTCACGGTGGTCGTGACGGTCGCGGCCGGGCTCCTCTTCGGATTTCTCCCGGCGCTGACCGCGTCCCGCACGGACCTCCGGGAGTCCCTGGCCGGGGAGGGTCGGGGCGGGGACGATGCGGCGGTGGGCCGCCGGACCCGAGAGGGGCTGGTCACCATCCAGATCGCCCTGGCCCTGGTGCTCCTGGTGGGCGCCGGCCTCCTGGTCCGCACCCTCCAGTCCCTCGATTCCGCCGACCTGGGCTACGAGCCCGCCGGCGTGCTGACGCTGTCGCTGAACCTCCCGCCGGGACGCTACGCGGAGGGCCCCGACCGGACGGCCTTCTACGCCCGGCTCCTCGACCGGCTCCGGAGCCTCCCCGACGTGGAGAGCACGGGAGCGGTGAGCTCGCTTCCCCTGAGCGGCTTCGACTCGGACGTGGACTTCCTCGTCGAGGGGCAGGCGCCGCCCCCGCCGGACCGGCCCCAGACGGTCTGGATCCGACCGGTGACGCCCGAGTACTTCCGCACCATGGGCATCGAGGTCGTCGAGGGCCGGGGGATCGAGGAGGGAGACGCCCCGGGCTCGCCCCGGGTCGTCGTCGTGAACGAGTCGTTCGCCGAGCGTCACTTCCCGGACCGGAACCCCGTCGGGCTCCGCATCGGCCCCGGGGGCTCGGACGATCCCGACTGGTACGAGATCGTGGGCGTGGTGGAGAACGTGAAGCACTTCGGCATCCGGGAGGCGGAGCCGCCGGCGGCGTACTTCTCCCACGGTCAGATTCCCTTCACGTCGATGTTCGTCGCCGCCCGGACCGGCGGGGACCCGGAGGCGCTCGTGCCGTCGGTACGCGGGGCCATCGCCGACCTGGATCCGGGCCTCGCCGCCTCCCGGATCGAGCCGATGTCCTCGGTGGTCCGGGACGCCCTGGCCCGGGAGCGGTTCACGGCGGCCCTCCTCGGCCTCTTCGCCGCGCTGGCCCTGGTCCTGGCTTCCGTGGGGATCTACGGGGTGGTGAGCTACGGGGTGAGCCGGCGGCGCCGGGAGATCGGCATCCGGATCGCCGTCGGCGCCGAGCCGCTCCGGGTCGCCGGTGTCATGCTCCGGGAGGGCGCCCTCATGGCCGCGGCCGGGATCGGCGGGGGGCTCCTGGGGGCGCTCGTGGTGAGCAGGCTGCTGGAGGGGCTCCTCTACGGCGTCGCGCCCACCGACCCCACGACCTTCGTCGCCACTGCAGGGCTCCTGGCCGGGGTGGCCCTGGCGGCGACCTGGATTCCCGCCTGGCGGGCGTCCCGGGTGGAGCCGGCCCGGATCCTCCGGGTGGAGTGAGCCCCCCCCGGGGCCCCGCCCCGTCATGACAGGGGCCCGCCGGGCCTCTACTTTTCCACTGAAACGCGAACCCAGCGGGCTCCGGCGGCTTCCGCCGGATCCCCCGCCACCGGACCACATATGATCAAGCTCAGGAACGTCGAGAAGTCGTACAAGGTCGGCGCCGGAGAGACCTTCGTGCTCCGCCGGATCGACCTTGATATCCAGCGGGGGGAGTTCGTCTCCGTCATGGGCCCCTCCGGCGCCGGCAAGACCACGCTGCTGAGTATCCTCGGCATGCTCGACGCCGACTGGCGGGGGGAGTACCACCTCCTGGGCCACGCCGTCCACCGGATGAAGCCGAGGAAGCGCATCGAGCTGAACAAGGAGTACATCGGCTTCGTCTTCCAGCAGTACCACCTCCTGGACGACCTGACGGT
>CAZMPV010000383.1:0-3190 GCA_964567985.1 uncultured Gemmatimonadaceae bacterium | reverse complement strand
ACCGGGCGAGCTGCAGCCGGGAGTGCAGGTTGAGCTTCTCCATGATGTTCCGCAGGTGGCTCTTCACCGTGTGGATCGAGATGTGGAGCTCGCTGGCCACCGCCTTGTTGCTCATTCCCTCGGCGATGAGCTCGATCACCTCTCCTTCCCGGGGAGTCAGCTGCACCGAATCGAGGTGCTCCATCCCACCGGTGGAGACCGCCTGCTTCGCGATCTCGGAGAAGAGGGTGGCGGTCATGGCGTCCGGAAGCACGTCCACGCCCGAAGCCACGGTCCGGATCGTGCGCGCGACCTCGTCCAGGGGCGCGTCCTTCATGATGAAGCCGGACACGCCCAGGCTGATGTACTCCACGATGTCGTGCGCCGCCGGAAGGAGATCCATGACGATGAGACCGGCCCCGGGGAAGTTCTCCATGACCTTGCGCGCGACCTCCAGGCTGTCCTCGTCCTCCAGCCCGACGTCGAGGAGGACCACGTCCGGAGTGATCTCCCCTGCGAGCGCGTCGTGTCCGTTGGGCTCGGAGGCGACGACCCGGATGTCGCCGAGCCGGTTGAGCACCGAGGTGATGCCTTCCCTCACCAGGCGATTGTCTTCGATGAGGGCGACGGTGATCACGTCGTCCGGGAGGGAGGCGCCCGCCATGGTCTCGTCCAGCGAGGTCCCACCGGGAGAGGGACCTGACTGGGTCGGGTCGTTCATGGGAGCCGCCTCGATCTTCGGTGTGCTGACAAGGGGTCTTCGCCGGTGCCGGGATTCCGACCGGGCCGATGCCGGGATTCCGACCGGATGCTCGGGCAAACCCCCGAATAAATATGGCTGATCCGACGGGCCTCGGCAATCGAGCCGGACGCCGGAGACCGTCACCTCCGTGTCTGCCTCCCGCCCGCGCCCGCACCCGAAACTTCGGCTCTGGCGCCCGGTATCATGAAGCGCGACCTTCTGACGGGTGTCGGTGCCGGCTCTGCGATCGTGTCACGTCGAGAGGATTCTCTCCCGGCGCCACGGGCTCCCCGGTGGGCTCCCCGGGGATCGCTGAAGTGACGGCTCAATTCTGGAGGTGTCGTGCCGGATAAGGAGGAGCGGGCATCGTCTCCCGACGGGGCTCCCGTCTCGTCTCCGGACGAAGACGTCCTGGTGGTGGGGGTGGGAGCGTCGGCGGGAGGCCTCGAGGCGCTCGAGAAGTTCTTCCGGGGCGTCCCCCCCGATAGCGGGATGGCGTTCGTCGTCGTCCTGCACCTCGATCCGGATCGGGAGAGCAAGGTCGCCGAGATCCTGGAACGGTACGCATCCTTTCCCGTGATCCAGGTATCCGAGCCGGTGGCGCTCGAGGCCGACCGGGCGTACGTCATCGCGCCCCACACGGAGCTCGAGCTCGACGGCGACCGGCTCGTTCCCAGGGTCATCTCCGACGGGGGACGGCCCCACTACCCCATCGACACCTTCTTCCGCAGCCTCTCCGACGGTCGGGGCGCCGACGCCGCCGCGGTCGTGCTCTCGGGCACGGCCGACGACGGCACGCTCGGGCTCCGCCGAATCCGGGAGCAGGGCGGGATCACGGTGGCCCAGACGCCCGCCGACGCCGCCTATCCCGGAATGCCCCAGAGCGCCATCGCCACCGGAATGGTGGAGGTGGTCCTGCCGGCGGACGAGATCCCGGCGAAGCTCCTCGAGCTCCGAGGGGTGACGCGCCGGGGGGACGTCGAGGGCGCCGCGCCCGTGGCGGAAGCGGCCTCCCCCGAGACGACCGCCGCCGCCCTGGAGCGGATCGTCGCCGCCCTCCGGGAAGCGACGGGCCGCGACTTCACCGGCTACAAGCGCACGACCTTCTTCCGGCGCATCGACAGACGGATGCGCTTCAACGGGCTCGACGAGATCGACGAGTACGTCCAGCTGGTCGAATCCGACGAGCGGGAAGCGCGGATCCTCTTCAAGGATCTGCTGATCTCCGTGAGTCGCTTCTTCCGGGACCCTGAGGCCTGGGACTACCTGACGGAGGAGCTGGTGGCCGAGCTCTTCGCCGACAAGAGCGCCGACGACAGCGTGCGCGTCTGGGTCCCCGGGTGCGCCACCGGTGAAGAGGCGTACACCGTGGCGATTCTCCTCCACGAGCACGCCCTGGAGCTGGATCGCGCTCCGCCCCAGATCCAGATCTTCGCGACCGACATCGACGAGGACGCCCTCGACTTCGCCCGCAGGGGAGCCTACCCCATGGGCATCGCGGAGGAGGTGGGCGAGGAAAGGACCCGACGCTTCTTCACCAGGGAGGAGGGCCGGCGCCACGTCGGACGTCCCGTACGGGAGTCGGTGCTCTTCGCGCTCCACGACATCCGGACCGATCCGCCGTTCTCGGATCTGGACCTGGTGAGCTGCAGGAACCTCCTCATCTATATGGAGCCCGAGGTGCAGCAGTCGGTCCTGGAGCGTCTTCACTACGGTCTCCGGGAGAACGGCGTCCTCTTCCTGGGATCCTCGGAGTCACCCGACGACGAGTACTTCGAGCCGATCTCGAAGAAGCACCGGATCTATCGGCGGAATCCGGGAAGCTCGCCGATTCCCCTGACCCGGGAGCACACCCCGAAGCGGGCCCGGACCCCCCGGACCGGACCGGCGCCCCGGAGGGACAATGCGTCCGTACCGCTCGAGCCCGCGACGATCCACAGCAAGCTCTTGGGCGAGCTCGGATTTCCCAGCGTGGTCGTCAACGCGCAGTACGAGATCGTCCATCTCTCGAAGGGGATGGGTCCCTACCTCCACTACCCCGAGGGAGAGCTCACGCCCGACATCATGGAGCTGGTGGCGGAGCCGGTCGAGCTGGAGCTGCGCACCGCTCTCTACCGGGCGTTCCACTACCGCGAGGCGTCGAAGCACACGGTTCGGATGGAAGTGGACGGGGAGACGATCGCCGTCGGCCTGGACGTTCGCCCGGGCCCGGAGGGGGGTCCCCTGGAAAGCTACGCGCTCATCATCATCGAGGAGAAGTCGGACCAGGAGGACGAGCCCGACGAGGTACGGAGGGAGACGGCGACGGACACGATGGTCCGGGAGCTCGAGGAGGAGCTCCGGAGGACGAAGCAGCACCTCCAGGCGACGGTCGAGGAGCGGGAGGCCACGATCGAGGAGCTCCAGTCGGCCAACGAGGAGCTCCAGTCGGTCAACGAAGAGCAGCAGGCGGCCCAGGAGGAGCTGGAG
>CAZMPV010000382.1:0-3198 GCA_964567985.1 uncultured Gemmatimonadaceae bacterium | reverse complement strand
GGTCGATGTGGTCGGTGGCGGCGGCCATGGACGAGATGATCGTCGTGTCGCTGATCGGAGAGGAGTGGTCGCCGAAGATCCCGCCGGAGAGGGACGCGGCTACGAAGGGCGAGAGGGACAGGCCCATCGACGCCGCCGCCGGCACCGCGATGGGAAGCATGATGGCGAAGGTGCCCCAGCTCGAGCCGATCGAGAAAGCGATCCCCGCGGAGACCAGGAAGACCAGGGGAAGGAGGATCACCGGGGGCATCAGGCCCCGGGTCAGGCCCGCCACGTACTCCCCGGTCCCGAGCTCCACGGCCACGTCGCCCAGGGCCAGGGCCAGCAGCAGGATCAGCGCCAGGGGAAGGAGCCCTCCCGCCCCCTTGAGGCTCGTCTTCACCAGCTCGTCCACGGTGAAGGCCCGCTGGACGAGCATGAGGATCCACGACACGGCGAGGCCGGCCAGGACCGCCCAGAGGACGCTCACGGAGCCGGACCCCTCCATCAGGTCGCCCCCTCCGGTGATGTACAGCCCCACGGGCATCATGGCGATCATCGCCACGATCGGCAGCAGCATGTTCACGACACGAGGCGGAATCGAGAGGTCTTCCTTCAGGGAGAGGACGTCCTCGTCCATCATCGGCTGGGACTCGGGCCAGTGGAGCTCGCCGCCCCGGGTCCGCTCCTCCGCCTTCTTCATCGGTCCCACATCCAGGTCCCAGACGATGGTGGCCGCCGCCAGGAGGACGGCGGCGATGGCGTAGAAGTTCACCGCGATCGAGCCGAGGAAGACACGGAGCGGGTTCTCCACGCCGAGGCCCGAGAGGATCCCGAGGTTGTAGGCTCCCCAGGCGTTGAGGGGAATCATGATGCAGATCGGCGCCGAGGTGGAGTCGATCAGGTAGGCGAGCTTCTCCCGGGAGCTCCTGAAGCGGTCGAAGAGGGGACGGGCCACCGAGCCGGCCACCAGGACCGTGATGTTCGACTCGATGAAGACGACCACGCCGACGATCCAGGCGAGCCACTGGGCGCCCCGGGCCGAGGTCACCCAGTCCCGCTCCTCCAGCCAGCGCACGAACCCCTTCACGCCACCGGACGCCTCCACCAGCCCGATCAGGGCGCCGATGACCAGGGTGAAGAGGATCACGCGGGCGTCGCCGGCGTCTCCCAGGACCGCGACGGTCTGGTCGATGGCCTGGGCCAGCCCCGTGGCCGGATTCCACCCCTCGACGATCGTCCATCCGAGCCAGATGCCCCCGGCCAGGGAGAGGTAGACCTGCCGGGAGACGATGGCGAGCACGATGGCCAGGACCGGCGGGAGGACGGAGATCCAGGTCGGCTCGCTCATGCGGGGCGCACGCTCCTCTCCGGGAGGTGGATGGTGGGCGCCGGGGTGGCCGGCGGTCGCTCACAACCTGGGGTGACCCCCGGTCGGCGCGCCAGCGGCAGGAAGATCCGGCCGCCCGGGAGGAGCCTCACGCCCGGGGGGCGCGGGAGACGGCGGGGTGGTTCCGGAGATAGAAGCGGAGCGGGCGCTCGGCGGCGGCCCGGACGCCGATCCGTCCCGACACCCCCACGCGCTCGTCCGGAAGACGCCACCCGCCCCGGAGCTCCAGGGGCGGCCGGTCCAGGGGATGACCGTCGAGCCGGCCGGTGACGCCCAGGGCCTGGCAGAGCCGGCCCGGCCCCGAGCAGAGGTCCGTCTCCCGACCCCGGCGCCGGGCCATCGCCTCCATGCCGACCACCGGCGCGAGCCCGCGGAAGAGCACGGCGGCCGGGTGCTCCTCCGGGCCCGTCACCACGTTCAGGCACCAGTGGATGCCGTAGATCAGGTAGACGTAGCTCCGGCCGGGTGGCCCGAACATCACGGCGTTGCGGGCGGTCCGTCCCAAGGCCTCCCGGGCGTGGGAGGCGGGGTCGTCCGGCCCCGAGTAGGCCTCGGTCTCGACCACGACCCCGGCCGTGCGCGTGCCGCCCACCGTGGAGATGAGAACCGAGCCCAGGAGCCCCCGGGCCGCGTCGGCGGCGCCTCCGGCCAGGAGCTCCGAGGGGAGCGGCTCCGACGGGAGCGGCGGATCCCCCCCGACGAAGGAGCGCCACGGCCAGGCCGTGGCGCTCTCCCGATTCCGGCTCACCGGGGCCCGTCCCCCGGATCCATCCCGCACCCTCCGGGGGTCAGCCCCTCGTACGGCGGCGACGACCCAGCCGGGTCGGGGCGGGCTGCTCGTCCTCCGAGCCCTCGGACCCCTCCCGGTCCGGACCCGGTCCGGCACCGGCTCCCACCGGGGTGGCTTCCTCCTCGGTCACCTCGTCCCCCGACCGCTGCCCGGCGGATCCGCCTCCGGAGGCTCCCGAGGCGCCTCCCTCCTCGCCGGAGCCGTCGTCCTGCCCGGCTCCGCCGTTCTCCGAGGCGTCCACGTCGACGCCGGCCTCCTCGAGGCGCTCCCGGCGGCGACGCAGGTCGGTCTCCCAGGCGTCCAGGAGCTGGTCGGCCCGGTTCGAGGGAATCGCGTCCCGGACCGTGTCCGGGTCCGACTGGAGGACCTCGAAGACGTCGTCGCCCAGGGCGTCGACCACCGCTTCGGCGGTCTTCTCGCCCACGCCCTTGTAGCTGTTGGCCATGTAGCGGACGATCGCGACCCGGTCGGTGGGCAGCCCCAGGTCGTCCGGGTCCACCACCTGCCCGCCGCCGTCACCCGACGGAGCCCGAGCCCTCTTCGGCTCGTCCGGGGCCTGGGCGCTGTCCGACCGGTCCCTCTTCCTCTCGGTCGAGGGCTGGGAGGTGGTGGAGGCGGCGCCCACGACCTGTCCCTCCAGGAGGGGCGGCGGACCGCTCTTCTTCTTGCGGCCCTTCCGCTCGCCGCCCCGGGGGCCGAGGCCCCTGGGCGCCGGCTTCGTGCCGGCCGCGGCCGCGGGCGACTCTTCCTCTTCCTCCGGCTCCGGCTCCTCCGTGGTCTCCTCTGGCTCGAGCTCCCGGGGTCGGGAGGTCGTCGTCTCGGCTTCGGCCTCCGGCCGGGCCTCTGGCCCGGAGGGCTCCGACGCGGCGCCGGGGAGCGCGACCTCGAAGTTGCCCGAGTCCCGCTTCCGGAGGTTCACCACGTCGTGCTCGTCGGCCTGCTGGAGGAAGCGGCTGAACTTGCTGAAGCCGAGCTCGGCCTCGTCGAAGCTCGAATCGAAGCTCAGCATCCTCCGCTTCACGTCCGAGTCCCGGACCGC
>CAZMPV010000381.1:1740-3202 GCA_964567985.1 uncultured Gemmatimonadaceae bacterium | reverse complement strand
CGGAGGACGATGCCCACCACCTCGTCCTCGTGCTCCAGGGGGCTCGTCGAGCCCTTCTCCCGCCCCGGCTCGACGTGCTCGCCGACCAGGACGCTCTTCGCCACCCCGATAGAAGGTACGTCGAAGAGGAGCCCGCCGTGACAGGCGAGCCCGAAGCGCCGGGGGTGGGCCAGGCCGTGGGCGTCGAAGAGGACGACGTCGGGACGGGTCTCCAGCCGGCGCCACGCCTCGGCCAGGGGCGGCAGCTCCCGGAAGGAGAGGAGCCCGGGCACGTAGGGGAAGGTCACCTCCACCGAGGCGGTGGACTCCTCGACGGTCTCCATGGAGTCGGCGTCCACGACGACCAGGGCCGCGTGGCCCGTGTCCCGGCCCCGGAGGATCGAGACGTCGGCCCCGGCCACCAGGCGGGGCTCGAAGTCGGAGGGCGGCGTCGTCTCGAGCCGGCTCCGGAGCTCGAGCTGGAGCTCCTTCGCCCGGTCGGTGCCGACGTCCCAGGGATGGAGCGGCTCGATCAGTACTCCCGCGCCAGCCCCCGATACGTCAGGCGCACGAAGCGCTCCGGCGGCATGAAGTCGCTGCCGCCCCACTCGGCGTCGAAGTCCGAGGTGGGGGCCGCCTCGACGACCTCGTCCTCGGACATCCCCTCGTCGATCATCGCCTGGACCCGGTTGCGGACGGTCTGGAGCATGCTCAGGTAGGCGCCGAGCTCCGCCCGGTTCGAGAGGGGTCCGTGGCCCGGGATGATGCGGGTGTCGGGCCCGGCCCGCTCGAGGGCGGCCCGGGCGCCGTCGATGAGGCCGTCGATCGAGCCGCCGGACTCCACGTCGATGAAGGGATAGAAGCCGTTGAAGTAGATGTCGCCCATGTGGAGCACGTCGTGGGCGGGCAGGTGGATGATCGCGTCGCCGTCGGTGTGGGCGTGGGAGACGTGGAAGGCCCGGATGTCGTCTCCGTTCCAGTGGAAGGTCACGGCGTCGTTGAAGGTGACCACCGGGAGCGCCCCCTCGGGCGCCTGCTCGCTCCGGCCCATGAGCTCGGGGAAGTCGGCGGGGTTCATCCGCTTGCGCACGTTCTCGTGGGCCACGACCAGGGCGCCGGCCTCGCCGAAGCTCTCGTTGCCGCCGGTGTGGTCGCCGTGCCAGTGGGTGTTGAGGACGAAGCGGACCTCGCCTCCGCCAACGTCGCCGACCGCGGCCCGGATCTCGTCGGTCAGGGGCGCGAACTTGTCGTCGATCAGGAAGGCGCCGTCCTCGCCGATCGAGAGGCCGATGTTGCCGCCCCGACCGACGAGCATGTAGACGCTCCCCTCCCGGACGGTGACGGTCTCGATCGAGTCGTCCTGCTGGGCGTGGACCCCGGGGACGAAGACCAGGACGGCGAAGGTGACGGCGGCGAGGGCGGTGGAGGCGTGGGCGCGCATGGCGGTGCTCCATTCTCGGCGGTCGATGCCGGCCTCGTGGCT
>CAZMPV010000381.1:0-1640 GCA_964567985.1 uncultured Gemmatimonadaceae bacterium | reverse complement strand
CCGAGCCAGCGGACCAGGAGCACGGCCTCGGCCGTGAGGACGACGAACCCCGCCGCGACCGCCAGCCCCGGGCCGGTCGCCCCGGCGGACGCCGGCACGAGGAGGCCGACCGCCCCTCCGGCCGCCGCGGCGGGAAGGAGCGCGAGGCCCAGCAGCAGAACCGCGGCCGAGAGCGTGAGGATGCTCTGCCCCATGTGATCCACCCCGCCGGGCCGCTCCCGTCCGATCCGGACCCACTCCGGGTAGAGGAGGGCCAGGCCGTTCTGGATCGAGAGGGAGACGACGTTCACGGGCACGAGGACGACGAGGGCGGCGGCCCCCGCCCCATACGCCAGGGGGAGCCGGTCGGGGCCGAGCGTGCCGAAGGGGATCAGTGCCCCGGCCGCCAGGAGGAGGAGCGCCTGGAGGCCGGTCAGGCAGAGGGTCGCGGCGCCGATCTCGGCGGCGACCAGGCGCTCGGCCCGGATCGGGAAGGTCCGGAGCCACTCGATCCGCTCGAGGTCGCGGCGGAGGTCGTAGCGGAAGCCCAGGGGGCCGAGGACGGAGAGCCCCAGGGCGAGTCCGGCCAGCACGGCGCTCGTCGCCGTGACGGCGAGGGGCCAGGATCCGGTCGTCACCAGCGCCGAGAGGAAGACGACGGCCAGCGCCGCGGCCATGAGCACGGCCGTGGCCCGGCGGAACTCCCGGAGGAACGCCGTGAGGTTCTTCCACAGCAGCGCCACGGCGGGCTCGCCGAGGGGGGCCAGCGGCAGGGCCGACCTCCGGGCCCCGGCCGGGCTCCGGGCTGCGAGGATCCGGGAGCGGGCCCCGAAGGGGGCGGCCCGCCGCTCCGCCCGGGCCTCCCCCGCCCGGGCCGCCGTCTCCCGGAAGGGGACGGCGGTCCCCACGACCCAGAGATAGTGGACCAGGAGCACCGCGCCCGCCCCGGGAAGGCCGAGGAGCCAGGCCCCGAGGTCGCCGGCGAAGACGGGAGCCAGCGCCAGCTCCACCGGAATGAGGATCACCCGGGGAAGGGGATGACGGAGGGCGTCGGCCATGGCAGCCAGCGCTCCGTCCACGTCGGCCGCGGCCCGGAGCTCCGGGAGGGCGAGCCAGAGCGTGACGGCCAGGCCGGCGGCGGCCATCGCGGTCAGCGCCAGCGGGATCCAGCCGTGCCGGCCCCTCCCCGGGCCGTCCTCGACGGCGGTCCGGCTCAGGGAGGCGCCGAGCTGGTGGAGGTGCAGGGTCGTGATCAGGAGCCACCAGGAGACGAGCCGGGCCGGCCACGGAAGCCCGCCCCGGGGCAGGAGCGAGAGGATCAGGGCGGTCAGGACGATTCCGCCCTGGAGGCGGAGGAGCTTGAAGCGGAGCAGCGTGCGCCGGGTCACCGGCGCCGGGAAGAGGAAGTCGACCTCGGCGGGGCCGAACGCCAGGGCCCGCTCGTAGCCGCCCCTGATCCACCAGAAGGCGGCCAGCACCGCCACGAGGAAGGGGGCCACGCCGCGGAGATCCGCCAGCACGCCCGCCAGATTCCCGGGACCTTCGGGCCCGGCGCCACCGCCCTGGGCCAGGAAGAGCCAGCCGAAGTAGACGACGCCGACGAGGACGGCGGCGGCGTAGCGGGGATCCCGGAGGCGGACGACGAAGCGCCGGAGGCGATT
>CAZMPV010000380.1:0-3204 GCA_964567985.1 uncultured Gemmatimonadaceae bacterium | reverse complement strand
AGTACTCCGCCATGCGCCACATGGAGAACCTGGAGTCGGTCTACACCTACGAGGGGACCCACGACATCCACTCCCTGATCCTGGGCCAGGCCGCGACCGGGATCAGCGCGTTCTAGCCCTGGGATGCGGACATGAGGGCAGGGGGATGACGGGTGTGGGGTGGAGGCGTCGAACCGGGCCGACGCGCCGCCTCGTCTCCCTCCTCCTCGCCGCTTCCCTCCTCCTCCCGACGACCGTCTCCGGCCAGACCGACGGACCAGCGGCCCCGCAGGTTCGCCCCGGGGACGGGCCTCCGATCCGTGGCGTCGCCCTGGTGGCGCCGCGGGGCCCGGCCTCGCCCGACGCCGTTTCCGACGTCGCCGACCTCGGCGCGACCTGGGTCGCGGTCGTCCCCTACGCCTTCCTCCGCCCCGAGACCGGCGAGCTCCGGTTCGACTACGACCGGCAGTTCCGGGGCGAGCGCAGCGAGGGCGTCCGGG
The DNA here is from genome assembly GCA_964567985.1 of uncultured Gemmatimonadaceae bacterium. Taxonomy (GTDB): domain Bacteria; phylum Gemmatimonadota; class Gemmatimonadetes; order Longimicrobiales; family Gaopeijiaceae; genus CAZMPV01. The sequence goes on along the minus strand of CAZMPV010000380.1, from coordinate 2,725 downwards.
AGCAGGTCGCCCTGGCCCGTGAGAGCGGGCTGAAGGTCCTCCTCAAGCCCCACGTCTGGACCCGGGGGCTCTGGATCGGCGACTACCTGCCCGAGGGTCGGGCAGCGTGGCGCCGCTGGGAGGAGGGCTACCGGGACTACCTCCTCCACATGGCCCGGCTCGCCGCCGAGCTCGACGTGGAGATGCTGGCGGTGGGGACCGAGCTCGAGCGCGTGGTCCAGCGGCGGCCGGGATGGATGCGGGAGCTGATCTCCGACGTCAGGGAGATCTACGGCGGCGAGCTCACCTACGCCGCCAACTGGGACGGCTACCGGGAAGTGGAGTTCTGGGACGCCCTCGACTACGTCGGGGTCGACGCCTACTTCCCCCTGAGCCCCGAGCCGGTGCCCGAAGTCGAGGCGCTGAGGCGGGAGTGGCGGGAGCCCCTCGCCGAGCTCGAGGCGTTTTCGATGCGCCGCGGGCGACCGATCCTGATCACCGAGTACGGGTGGAGGAGCGTGGAGGGAGCGGCGGGGTCCCACTGGGAGCTGCCGGCGGAGGGAGACGTCGAGCCGGGCCCCCGGGGCCTGGAAGCCCAGGCCCGGGCCTACGAGGCCTTCTTCCGGAGCGCCTGGGGGGAGCCGTGGCTCGCGGGGGCCTTCCTCTGGAAGTGGTTCGTCGAGGAGCCGTCGGCCCGGGGCGCCCGCCGGCGGGAAGTGGGCTACACGCCCCAGGGGAAGCCGGCCGCCGACGTCATCCGTCGCTGGTACGGCGGGCCACGACCGTCATCGCGCCCAGGGGGATCCGGCGCTGGACGGCCGCCGGCCGGTGTCTGACTTCGTGTCGTCGATCGCCAGAGCGAGGAGGATCGCCCCATGACCCCCGACGAGACGACCGGATCGGCTCCTGCGCCCACTGCCGAGCTGCCTCAGGAGCTGGAGATTCCCGTTCTCGGCCTCGGGACCTGGGAGCTCACCGGGTCCACCTGCGAGGAGATCGTCGAGGAGGCGCTGATCCTCGGCTACCGCCACATCGACACCGCCGAGGCCTACGGGAACGAGGAGCGGATCGGCCGGGCCCTGGACGCCGCCGCCGTGGACCGGGACGAGCTCTTCATCACCTCCAAGGTCTTCCGGGACAACCTCCGGGCCGACGAGGTGGCCCACGCCTGTCGGGCCTCGCTCGACAGGCTCGGGACCGACTACCTGGACCTCTACCTGATCCACTGGCCGAACCCGGAAGTCCCCCTGGAGGAGACGGTCAACGCCCTGAAGCAGCTCGTCGTCGACGACCTGGTCCGGGGCTGGGGGGTGTGCAACTTCACCGCCTCGCACCTGACCGGGCTCACGCCGCTGGGACGGCCGGCGACGAACCAGGTGGAGCTCCACCCCTACCTGGTCCAGGACGAACTCGACCGTGCGTGCTGGAAGCGGGGCATCCCGATCACGGCGTACTCGCCGCTGGGTCGGGGACGCCTCGCCGACGACGAGGTGCTCGGTGAGATCGGCGGGTCCCACGGGAAGACCGCTGCCCAGGTGGCGCTGCGCTGGTCGATCCAGCGGGGGCGCATCGTGATCCCCAAGGCGAGCAGCCGGCCTCACCTGGTCGAGAACCTGGACGTCTTCGACTTCGAGCTGGGCGACGACGAGCTGGACCGCATCGACGGCCTGGACCGAGGGGTGCGGTTCGTGGACCCGGCGTGGGCCGAGTTCGACCGCTGAGGTCCGGGGCGACGCCGGGAGCTGCCCGGCCCGCGGAGCCCGTCAGCCGCCGCGCTCAGTCGTTGAAGACGAGCTCCAGGAAGCGGGGAATCAGCGTCTCGCTCTCCGGGCTCGCCACGAATCCCTTCATGGCCTCCTCCCGCTCCTCCCGGGACATGGTGGCCGCGTAGCCGTCGATGTAGCGCCGGAAGCGCTCCAGGTTCTCCTCCCGGTTCAGCTCGGGATGGAACTGGGTGGCCCAGATCGGCTCGTCGGGAACCCGGATGGCGTGGTACGGACAGCGCTCGCTGGAGGCCAGGTGGAGCACCTCGTCGGGGAGGACGTCGGCCCGGTCTTTCCGGCCCATCTGGGCCATGAAGCGCTCGGGGAGAGGCCCGAAGAGGGGGTCGCTGTCGGCTTCGTCGGTCAGGCGCACCTCGTACGTGCCGACCTCGGTCCGCTCCGGGTCGTGGACGATCACGCCGCCCAGGGCCTCGACCAGGAGCTGGAAGCCGAAGCACGAGGCGAAGGTCGGCGTGCCCGCCGCCACCAGCTCCCGGATCGCGTCCAGGGTCTCCTCGAAGCGGGGCAGGTTGCCCTTCGAGACGTAGTAGTCGCCGCTGCCTCCGACCATGACCGCGTCGTGGCTGCGGAGGTCCTCGGGGTCGGGCGGGCCGGACAGGAGGTCGTGGGGCGAGAGCTGCTCGGGCTCCAGACCGGCTCGACGCGCGAAGGAGCGGCGCTCGGCGTCCTTCATCGGGTCGTCCGGCTCCCGGGCCTGCAGGAGGAGGATGCGGAGGGAGTCGAAGCGCTGGCTCATCGAACCTTCGTCACTCGTTTCGGGTGGGTATCCGGAATGGCCTACCCGGAGGCCGGCGCATGGGGTCCGGGGCCGGGAATCACCCTTGACCCCGCCCGCCGTTCTTCTAGCTTTCTGGACTCTCACCGTGCCGGAACACCGGCTTCGTCGCGGTGTCTTCCCGCACGGAGAGGTGACGCGCCGCTAGCTCAATTGGCAGAGCAACGGACTCTTAATCCGTAGGTTC
>CAZMPV010000379.1:0-3205 GCA_964567985.1 uncultured Gemmatimonadaceae bacterium | reverse complement strand
CGCCCCGTTCGGCGGTGGGGGCCAGGGTCCAGCCGTGGCAGCGGTCGCAGACGGCCCAGAGCCGCCCGCGGCCGGGATCGTAGGCGATCCGTCGCCCGGATCGGAATCCGAAACGCCGGTGCCGGGTGAAATCGCCGGCGCAGTAGATGCAGCGTGTCAGCACGTCCACCTCCCGTCCCCGTGGTGCGGGTGCGGGCGCACGCGCCCGGCCGCCCCGCCACCCCTCCATGATACCGAAGGCCCCTCGGGCGAGCGAGGGGCTCGCCCCGGCGGCCGTCGGACGGTACGATCTCCGTGGCGCCGCCGGACGACACCCACAAGACCCCGGACCCCCGACCCGACTGACCATGGACCGTACCCCGAGCAGCCCCTTCCGGCTCCTCTTCCTCGCCGTTCTCCTCCCGGCCGTCGCAGGCTGCTGGACCCCGGACGGCGTGCCCCGGGACTTCCGGGTCTCCGAGGCGACGATCGCCCGGATCCACGAGCTGATGCGGGCCGGCGACCTCACGGCCCGGGCCCTGGTGGACCGCTACCGGGAGCGCATCGACGCATACGACCGCCGGGGGCCGGCCCTGAACGCCCTGATCACCCTCAACCCCGGCGCCCTGGCCCGGGCCGACTCCCTGGACGCCCACCTCGCCCGGACCGGAGAGCTGGTGGGTCCCCTCCACGGGATCCCAGTCATCGTGAAGGACAACTACGACACCCGGGATCTGCCGACGACGGCGGGGTCGGCATCGCTCGAGGGATCGATCCCTCCGGACGACGCCTTCCAGGTCCGACGGATCCGGGAAGCGGGGGCGATCGTCCTGGCCAAGTCCAACATGGCCGAGTTCGCCTTCTCGCCCTACGAGACCGTGGGCTCGGCGCTCCCGGGCTACACCCGGAACCCCTACGCCACGAACCGGGTCACCGCCGGCTCCAGCGGCGGGACCGCGGCGGCGGTGGCGGCGAACCTGGGCACCGTCGGGCTGGGCACGGACACGGGCAACTCGATCCGCGGGCCGTCGTCGCACAACGCCCTGGTGGGGATCCGCTCGACCATGGGGCTGACCTCCCGGGACGGGATCGTGCCCCTCTACCTGGACCGGGACATCGGCGGGCCCATGACCCGGACGGTGGCCGACGCGGTCCGGGTCTTCGACGTGATCGCCGGCCACGACCCCGCCGACACGGTGACCGGCCCGGCCCGGGAGCGCCGGGCCGAGAGCTACCTCGACTACCTGGACCCCGAGGGGCTGACCGGGGCCCGCCTGGGCGTCCTCCGGCAGGTCATCGACTCCACGGCCGACCCCGAGGTCCTGGCCCGCTTCGACGAAGCGCTCCGGGACCTGGAGGCCGGTGGCGCCACGCTCGTGGATCCGGTGGAGGTGGAGATCCCCGAGGGGAACCTCTGGTGCCGGCGCTTCCGCCACGACCTGAACGCCTACCTGGCGAGCCTCGGGCCGGACGCCCCGGTCCGGACGCTGGAAGAAGTGGTGGAGTCCGACGACTACCATCCCGACATCGAGCCCCGCCTCGAGTTCTTCCTGGAGATCGAAGGCCCGCCGTCGGAGAACCAGGACTGCCGGGAGGCCGCCGTCAACACCGACTCCCTCAGGGCGAGCGTCCGCCGCACCCTGGCCGACCACGACCTCGACGCGCTGGTCTATCCGTCGTGGGACAACCCGCCCCGCCTCATCGGCGACCTGAACACGCCCCACGGGAACAACTCGCCGATCCTCTCGCCGCCCACGGGCTTCCCGGCGATCACCGTGCCGATGGGCTTCGTCGGAGACGGGCTCCCGGTGGGGCTCCAGATCTACGGCGACGCGTGGTCGGAGCCGACGCTGATCCGGATCGCCTACGCGTACGAGCAGGCGACCCGCCATCGCCGGCCGCCGGCCGCCACCCCACCCCTGCGCCGATGAGCTCGACCGCGACGGAATCCGGCGCGGACGAGCCCCGCGTGGGCGCCGCCGCGCACGGCACGGAACGACCCGCTCCGGAACGCTCCGAGCCTCCGGGAGATACCATGTAGCGGAGGGCCGGGACCCCGGCCCCTCCCGGGCGGGCGCCGAGCAGGCTCGCCGCCCCGCCGAAGACCGACTCATCCGAACGGAGGAGCCACAGATGTCGGACAGCGTCTACAAGGTGATCGAGCTCGTCGGAAGCTCGCCCGACTCCTGGGAGGCCGCGGCCGAGAACGCCATCGACACCGCCGCCGACTCCCTCGATGACCTCCGGATCGCCGAGGTCTCGAAGATGGACATGAAGCTCAAGGCCGGCCGGATCGAGGCGTACCGGGTCCGGGTGAAGGTCTCCTTCAAGTACAAGGCCTGAGCTCCCCGGCGCGCTGTGCGGTGGCGTGGTCCGGCCGTCCGGGCCGGACCGTCCGCCTCCGATCACCGTCCCCCGCTTCCCCGTAGCGCCCATGACCGCGAACTCCGGCCAGGACCCCAACGACACAGGGAGCTCGGAATCCACCGAGCCGGTGATCGTGGCCCGATTCAACTACCGGCACCAGGGGGAGCTGGCCCACGGCTACCTGAAGGACGCCGGCATCGACGCGGGCCTCTTCGTGGACGACGCCGGGGGCATGGAGGTCGGACTGGCCTTCTCGAACCCGGCTCGGCTCGTCGTCAGGCCCGCCGAGGCCGAGGAGGCCCGGCGGGTGCTGCGGGACGCCGGCATCCTGGAAGACGACTGATCGTCGCCTCCCGCCGCGCCCGTCGCGCCTTGCCGGCAGGGGCGCTTTGCCCGCACCTTTCCAGTCTCGTTGAACCCGTCGGACAAGGTCTCGTCGGACCTGCCGGAACCATCATCGGATGGGGCACCTCATGCATGCATACAGCTCGAATTCCGTCTCAGTCGTCGCTCTGACCGCCGCGCTCCTCTTCGCGCTTCCCGCCGGGGCCGGCGCCCAGCAGCTCAACCCGGTCCAGCGCACGGCCCTCGACCAGGCCGAGGGCGCCTCCGCCAAGGTGGAGGAGATGACCATGCAGCTCTGGGACTATTCGGAGATCGCGCTCCGGGAGACCAAGTCCGCCTCCTACCTGGCCGACGTGCTGGCGGAGGAGGGCTTCCGGGTCACCGAGGGCGTGGCCGGCATGCCCACCGCCTTCGTGGCCGAGTGGGGCAGCGGCGAACCCGTCCTGGGCATCCTCGCCGAGTTCGATGCCCTGCCCGGGATCGGCAACGCACCGGTGCCCGAGAAGGAGCCCCG
>CAZMPV010000378.1:0-3210 GCA_964567985.1 uncultured Gemmatimonadaceae bacterium | reverse complement strand
CGGACGGTGTGGGACGCTTTCCCGATGGCCGACGGCCGCACCGCCCTGGTCTCGCTGCTCGTCCGGGGGGAGGGGTTGCCGCCGGGACACCACCTGGCCGTGGCCCGCACGCTCCTCCGGGAGCTGGCACGGGGCGAGGACGAGCTCACCGAGCTCACCCGCCGGGCCAACGAGGGCATCGCCGACGGGGCGATCGAGGAGTTCGATCAGTACGTCCAGTGCGGGATCCTGGTCGTCTCGGACGACGAGGTCCTCTGGACCGGCGCCGGACGCTCGCCGGGGGCGATCCTCCGACGGGACGGAAACTTCGCGGAGCTCCCGTCCCACGGGCCGCCCCTGGGCATGATGGGCGGCTTTCGCTACGGGAGCGAGCGTCTGTCGCTGGAGCAGGGCGACGTGGCGCTGGTGCTCTCTCAGGCGTCCCAGGGGCTCTTCCGGGGAGCCGCGGACCTGGTCGCCACGCTCCAGGGAAAGCCGGTCGGAGAGGTGGTCTCCACCGTGCATCGGGCCATCCGCAAGGCCAGCGATGGGTCGACGCCCGAGACCACCGTCATCTACTTGAGAAAAAAATGAGCTTGCCGGGACACCGGGCCGAGCCCGGCTCCCGGAGGCGCGGAGGAAGCGATAGCGATGGCAGTCACCGAGAAGGACGTCCGGAACGCGCTCAAGACGGTCCAGGACCCGGAGCTGGGGCTGGACCTGGTGGTCCTGGGGCTCGTCTACGACGTGGAGATCGACGGGGACGACGTCCACGCCACGATCTCCCTCACCTCGCCGATGTGCCCGGTGGCGGACCGGATCGTCAACGAGGCCCGGGAGGCGATCGCCGGGGTCGACGGGGTCGAGAGCGCGGAGGTGGAGCTGACCTTCGATCCGCCCTGGACCCCGGAGCGCATCAGCCCCCTGATCCGCTCGTCCCTGGGCATCTAGAAGCCTGTGGCTTCTGACATTCACGAAGCTTCCCGGATCCGGACTCCCCCGAGGGGCCGGAGCGGACCGGGAGGCCCGCGCCGGAGGTGCGCGCCATGGCTCCCTTCACCGAAGACGAGCTGAAGGAGAAGGTCCAGGACGGCTACATCGTCGAGTCGCCGGAAGAGATGACCGAGGGGTATCGCAAGTCCCTCGTCGTCCAGCTCACCGTCCAGGCCGACACCGAGCTGATCAGCGCTCCGGCCTACTGGATGGCCGCCCGCCACGCCCCCTCCACGAACACGCAGGTCAGCGCCCACGCCATCATCCAGGACGAGCTGGCCCACGCCAACATCGCCTACCGGCTCCTGGAGGACATGGGCGTCTCGAAGGAACGTCTCCTCTACGAGCGGGAGCCCCACGAGTTCAAGCACCCCTACGGCTTCGACCAGCCCCTGGAGAACTGGGCGGAGCTGGTCGTGGCGAACGGCTTCTACGACCGGGCCGGGATCACCCTCCTCAGCGACGTCCACAGGAACACCTCCTACGGACCCCTCAAGCGGGCCCTGGTCAAGATCGACATGGAAGAGACCTTCCACCTCCGCCACGGCGAGGTCTGGATGAAGCGGCTCGCGAATGCCGGGGGCGAGGCCAGGGCGAAGCTGCCGCGCGCCGTGGACTGGATGTTTCCCATGACCGTGGAGTGGTTCGGGCTGCCCGACGACCGGAAGCGCCACAGCGGCCAGCTCGACTACCGGCTCAAGGGGATGACGAACGACGAGCTGCGCCAGGCCTGGATGGACGCCACCGTGCCGCTCTGCGAGTCCATCGATATCGACGTGCCCGCCCACTACGACGAAGAGGCCGAGGAGTACGTCCTGGACTACCCCTTCCCCTGCGGCTACGACCCGGAGGAGAAGCGCTGGCTCTTCGACGAGGGCCGGATCTCCTGGGACGACGTCTTCGACCGCTGGAAGGGCCGGGGTCCCATGAACGAGACGTACGTCGAGTCGGTCCGTCGCTCCCGGAGCCAGGTGAGCGCGTGGCTGAACTGAGGCTCGCCCCGTGAAGATGCCCGTGGTGGAACGGCAGGGTCGAGGATCCGGCGTGCCCGAGCACGTGGTCTCCCACGCGAGTGGCGGACGGGACCTCTGGTCCCCTCCCCGGGCGGAGCGTCCCGACGACCCGGAAGCCTGCGTCCGGGAGCTGCTGGGCGAGGTCCTGGATCCCGAGCTGCCGATCAGCATCGTCGAGCTCGGCCTCGTCTACGGGATCGAGGTCGAGGGTGCCGCGGCCCGGGTCTCGCTCACCTTCACCGCGACCGCCTGTCCCTGCATGGAGTTCATCAAGGAGGACGTCCGGGACCGGCTCCTCCGGGAGCCCTGGCTGGACGCGGTCGAGGTCGAGGAGGTCTGGGATCCGCCCTGGACCCGGGACCGGATCACCGAAGAAGGCCGGCGGAAGCTCAAGCGGCTCGGCGTAGCCACCACCGGCTGAGGACGGAGGCCCATGGACGAGCGGATCTACGAGGTGTTCGCCCGCAAGGATCGGGGCGAAGCCCTGCGCCACATCGGCTACCTGGACGCGCCCGACGACGAGCTGGCCCGGGTCTACGCGTGGCGCACCTACGACGAAGAGAACTGGTTCGAGATGTGCGTCGTGCCCCGGGCGTCGATCATCCCCGTGAACCGGGACGACGGACCCTTCGCCAGGGGTGGGGACGGGGACGACGGCGGATGAGCGCCCCGATCGCGGCGACGGCGGAGCTGGACGCGGGGGCCGAGACGGCCCTCCGCCGGCTGATCCTGACCCTGGCCGACAGCAAGCGGATCCTGGGGATCCGCTACAGCGACTGGCTCCTGGGCGCGCCCTCCATCGAGGCCGGGATCACGTCCTCGGCCATGGCCCAGGACGAGTGGGGTCACGCCCGGCTCCTCTACGCCATGCTCAAGGACTTCGACCTCGACCCCATGGCGTTCGAGCACGAGCGCCCGCCCGAGGAGTACGCCTCGATCGATCCCCTGGACCGCCCGTTCGAGGACTGGGCCGCCGTGACGGCTGCCATCGTCCTGGTGGACGGCGCCGTGGCGGTGGCCCTGGAAGGCTTCGGCCGGGGACGGTGGGAGGCGGCCCGGGGCCGGGTGCCGAAGATGATCTCCGAGGAGGAGTTCCACGCCGACATGGGACGGGCCTGGTTCCGGCGTCTCGCCCGGGCAAGCGACGAGGCCCGGGAGCGTCTGGGCGCCGCGGTGGACGCCTTCCTGGGCCGCACGCTGGCGTGGCTGGCTCCGGACGACGACG
>CAZMPV010000377.1:0-3237 GCA_964567985.1 uncultured Gemmatimonadaceae bacterium | reverse complement strand
ATGTAGGCCTCGAGGATCTGGTCCTTCGAGTAGGCCCGCTCCAGATCCAGGGCCACCTGCAGCTCCTTCAGCTTTCGCTCGACCCGCTTCTCGTAGCCGATCCGCTGCTGGAACATGTTCCGGGCGAGCTGCTGGGTGATCGTGCTCCCGCCGCCGGCCCGCCGGTTCAGGAGGTCTCCCATCCCCGGGAGCCGGACCACGGCCGCCCGGACGATGCCCCGGATGCTGTAGCCGTCGTGCTCGTAGAAGCGCTTGTCCTCGATGGCCAGGAACGCCTGGGGAACGTGGTCCGGGAGGGCGTTGATGGAGACCGGGGTGCGGCGCTCGTAGCCGATCTCCGAGATCAGCTCTCCGTGGCGGTCGAAGAGCTTGCTCGTCTGCTCCGGCTCCCAGGTGAAGATCTGGGCGATGGAGGGGCAGTCGGCGCAGAGGTTCCGCCAGGATCCCCAGGCCACGCCCACGCCTCCGGCGAGGAGGAAGAGGAGGGCGATGAGGACGATGCGGCGGGGGCGGAGTCCACCGTCGGAGCCCATTCCGCGGCCGGTGGATTCGCCGTTCTGGCTGGAGGTCTCGCTCATCTCGCTCCGTGTGAGGTCGGGTCCGCGTTCAGGGGTGGGTCGTCGCTGGTAATGTAGCAACTTCCGGGCCGACGGACGCCCGTACACGGCGCGGGCGCGGGAGGTCCGGGGGGCGCGGCTCCCCGCGGGCCGTCCAGGATCCCGGCGGTCGTGTCCGCTTGACGCCCCCCGGAGGCGGCTGGATCTTCCCCGAGGCCATGCGCGCACTGCCCTCCCTCGCCGTCCTGACCGTCGTCGCCGGCACCCTCGGCGGGTGCGTACCGGCCGCCTCGGGCCGGGGCGACTCGACGGCGACCACCTTCGCCGAGGAGCTGGGCCGGGTCTCCTACGAGCGTCTCCGAGGCGCCGTGGACCGGATCCTGGTCGGGAAGCGCGGATTCCGGCTCCGGCGGCGAGACGAGCAGTACGCGACGCTGTACTACGAGACCGAGTGGCAGACCCGGGAGCCGTTCGCCGACGAAGCGGAGGCCGGGGTGACGGGGGCCCGGAGCCGGATCGTGATCCGGGGCCGGAGGGTCGGCGGCGAGGGCTACGCCGTCACCTTCGAGGGAGAGAACGAGGTCCGGACCCGGGGGGACCCGACCTGGCACCAGGCTCCCGTCACGGCCCGCTTCCGCGCATACATGTCCGGCATCGCCCGGGAGCTGGCCGGTGCGATCGGGGGGGGCGGATGACCGAGGTCGTCCTGTCCCTCGGCTCGAACCTGGGCGACCGGATGGCCCACCTGCGCAGCGGCGTCCGGGCCCTGGGAGACGCCGTCCGGATCACCGGCGTCTCGCCGGTGGTGGAGACGCCGGCCCGGGAGGTTTCCGGGGGGCCGCCCCAGGACCACTACCTGAACGCCGTCGTCCGCGGCCGTACGGGCCTGGAGCCCGAAGCTCTCCTCGAGGCCTGCCACGCCGTCGAGGCCCGGGAGGGACGGACCCGGAGCTATCCGAACGCCCCCCGGACCCTGGACGTGGACATCCTCTTCTATGGGGACCGGGTCGTGGAGACCGAGGAGCTCACGATCCCCCATCCCCGCTGGACGGAGCGGGACTTCGTCCTAGTCCCGCTCCGGGCCGTGGCGCCGGAGTGGACCGACCCGGCGAGCGGCCGGACCGTCTCCGAGATCGCCCGGGAGCGACTGGGGCCGGGCGCCGCCGGTGCCCGGGAGAGAGGAGAGCGGAGCGGAACCCTGCGCCGGGTCGCGGGTCCGGAGGCACTCCATGACTCCCTCTGACGAACGACTCTCCGTGACGATCCTCGCCGTCGTGGCGCTCCTCTGCGTCGGATGCGCGGGGGAGTCGCCCGCCCGGACCGCGGGAACGGCGCCGGACACCACCCTGGTGGTCTCCGACGATCCGGAGCTCCGGCGGCTGGCCGCCGAGCTCCTTCCCGACCTGGCGGAGAGGTCCGGGCTCGAGCTCCGGGAGCCCGTCCGGGTGGCCCGCCGGAGCCGGGAGGAGCTGGTCCGATACCTGGAGGCGAAGCTCGACGACGAGCTCCCTCCGGAGCGGGGCCGCCGGCTCACCGAGAGCTACGCCCTCCTGGGACTGGTCCCCGAGGAGCTGGACCTCCGGAAGATCCTGGTCTCGGTCTATACCGAGCAGGTGGCGGGCTTCTACGATCCGGACTCGACGGCGCTCTTCGTCATGGACGACCAGCCCGAGCAGAACCTCCGCTCGGTGCTGGTCCACGAGCTCGTTCACGCGGTGCAGGATCAGGCCACCAACCTGGATTCCCTGACGGCCCGGTCCCGGGGAAACGACCGCCAGGTGGCCGCACAGGCGGCCATCGAGGGTCACGCCACTCTGGTCATGCTCGAGCACCTGACCGAGGAGGCTCAGGGTCGCCCGGTGGACCTCTCCGAGATCCCCGACTTCGCCAGCCGGGTCCGGCCCGCCCTGGAAGGCCTCCGGAGCCAGTATCCGGCCCTGAGCGGGGCGCCGGAGGTGATCCGGGAGTCCCTCCTGTTCCCCTACCTGGAGGGCGCGGGCTTCATCCAGAGATTCTGGCGCGCCCGGGAGGGCCGCCCGTCGCCCTTCGGCGACGCCCTGCCCCAGTCCACGGAGCAGATCCTCCACCCGGAGAAGATCCTCGAGGACCCGGCGGACGGGCCGACCGAGGTGAGCCTGTCCGTGGCCGGCGGAGGCCGGATCCTCTACGAGAACGGCCTGGGCGAGATGGAGCTCGGGATCTTCGTGGAGGAGCTCGCCGGAGGCGACGGGGACCGGGCGGCCCGGGGCTGGGACGGAGACCGCTACGCCCTCCTCGAGGCCGGGGGCGGCGCCCGCTCCCTGGCGTGGTTCATCGTCTGGGACTCGGCCGGAGCCCGGGACGCATTCCTCGACACCGTCCGTCCGGCGCTGGACCGACTGCCGAGGCCCGCGCGGGCTCGATCCCTGGAGGTCTCGGGGCGTCCCGGGGCTCTCCTCGAGGTCGGGGATCCCCCGCCGGTGACGGTGGAGCTCACCGGCGGGAGCTGAGCCGTGTCCGACGCCGACGTCACCACCCTCCGGGTCACCGCCGGAGGCCGCAGCCGGGACTACCCGGTCTTCGTGGGCCGGGGCCTTCTGGCCGGCCTCGGCGACAGGCTCTCGCATCGGGTCCCGGCCCACCGCTACGCCGTGATCTCCGACGAGACCGTGGCCGCGCTCCACGGCCAGCGGGCCCTCCG
>CAZMPV010000376.1:0-3250 GCA_964567985.1 uncultured Gemmatimonadaceae bacterium | reverse complement strand
GTCCACGCCTTCCAGTACAACGTGGCCCAGTCCCGCAGCGGAGGCGGCGTCCAGAGATTGGGGCGGCTGCCCCTCTGGCTCGTGGAGGGCATGGCCGAGTACCTGTCGGTGGGCCGGGAGGATCCGCTCACGGCCATGTGGCTCCGGGACGCGATCCGTCGTGACGACCTCCCGACGATCAAGCAGCTCACCCGGGACCGGAAGTACTTCCCCTACCGCTTCGGTCAGGCGCTCTGGGCGTACATCGGGGGCACCTACGGCGACGAGGCCGTCGTCGAGCTCTTCCGTCGGGCCCTCCGGCGAGGGTGGGACCCGGCGCTCGAGGAGGTCCTGGGCGTCACCTCGGACACCCTCTCCGCCCGCTGGAAGGCGGCCGTCGAGGCCGAGTACATGCCCCTCCTCGAGGACCGGACGCCCCCCGGCGAGGTGGGCACGCTGCTCCTGGCGCCCAGCACGGGCTCCGGGACGCAGAACCTCTCGCCGGCGCTGAGCCCCGACGGGCGCTACGTGGCCTTTCTCTCCGAGAAGGACCTCTTCTCGATCAACCTGTACCTGGCCGACGCCCGGACGGGCGAGGTGATCCGGACGCTCTCCAGCGCGGCGTCGAACCCCCACTTCGACGCCCTCCGCTTCATCGACTCGTCGGTGGCATGGTCGCCGGACGGCTCGAGGGTGGTCTTCGTCGTCATCGCCGAGGGCGACAACCAGCTCGTGGTGGTGAGCACGGAAGACGGAGACGTGGAGCGCCGGATCGCGGTCTCCGAGGTGGGAGCGATCCAGAATCCGGCGTGGTCGCCGGACGGCGAGTCGATCGTGTTCACGGGGATGAAGGGCGGGATCAGCGACCTCTACGTGCTGGACGTGGAGAGCACGGCGGTGCAGCAGCTCACCGACGACCGGCACGCCGACTTCCAGCCCGCCTGGGCGCCGGACGGGCAGGCGATCGTCTTCACCTCCGACCGGGGTCCGTCCACGGACTTCGACGACCTGGAGTACTCGGAGTTCCAGCTCGCCTTCCTGGACCTGCGGAGCGGCGACGTCCGGCACCTGCCGGTCTTCGGAGACGTGCGCCATTCGAATCCCCAGTTCTCGCCCGACGGGGAGAGCATCTACTTCCTCTCGGACCAGGACGGCTTCAGCGACGTCTACCGCTACCAGCTCGAGACCGGCGAGGTCTTCCGGGTGACCCGGGTGGCCACGGCCGTGAGCGGCATCACCTCGATGTCGCCGGCCATGAGCGTGGCGAGCCGGACCGGCACCCTGGCCTTCTCGGTCTTCGACGAGCGGGAGTTCCACATCTACACCCTCGACCGCCAGGCCGCCGAGAGCGACCTGGTCACCGTGGCGCGGACCGACCCGGCGCCCGGACGGCTTCTGCCGCCCTCCGAGCCCCGGGTCACGAGCCGGGTGGCGTCGTATCTCTCGGATCCCCGGACCGGGCTCCCGGCGCCCGACGCACACACGGTGGAGGCGTCGTCGGACTACGAGTCCGACCTGAGCCTGGACTACATCGGCCAGCCCAGCATCGGCGTGGGCGCCGACCGCTTCGGGAACTACATCGGCGGCGGCGCGGCGGCCTACTTCAGCGACATGCTCGGCAATCGCTGGCTCGGGGTGTCGGTCCAGGCCCAGGGGACGATCAAGGACATCGGCGGCCAGATCTTCTACCAGAACCAGAAGAACCGCTGGAACTGGGGCGTGGCCGGGGGCCGGATCCCCTACCTCCTCCAGGGCATCCGCGGCGGCATCAGCTCCGACGGCGGCCGGGTGCTGGAGATCATCCGCCAGCGGATCTTCATCGACTCGGCGACGGGGATGTTCTCGTACCCATTCTCCCGGACCCGACGGATCGAGGCGAGCGCGGGATTCACCCGCTACTCCTTCGACCTCGAGGCCGAGCGCTTCACCACCGACGGCTTCGGGCGGGTCGTGGACCGGGAAAAGGTCCAGCTCGACACCTTCGATCCCCTGAACATGGTCCGGGGATCGGTCGCCCTGGTGACCGACTACTCCTTCTTCGGATTCACGTCGCCGGTCCGGGGCGGCCGCTCCCGCTTCGAGATCGAGACCACGACCGGGACCCTGGACTTCCAGACCCTGATCCTGGACTGGCGCCGCTACCTGAACCCGACGACGAACCTGACGATCGGCCTGCGGGCCATGCACTACGGCCGCTACGGCGGCGAGGACCTGGAGACGAACGAGGTCATCCAGCCGCTCTTCCTGGGCTTCGAGACCTTCGTCCGGGGCTACTCCTGGGAGAGCTTCGACGCCACCGAGTGCACCCAGGGCGCCGTCCAGGATGACGACTGCCCCGAGTTCAGCCGGCTCTTCGGGCACCGGATGGGGGTGGCGAACGCCGAGCTCCGGGTGCCCTTCCTGGGCACCGAGCGCTACGGGGTGCTGAATTTTCCCTATGTGCCGACCGAGCTGACGGCCTTCGTGGACGCCGGCCTGGCCTGGTCCTGCTCCGGTGGGCGGTACTGCAGCGGAAACAACGACGATCCGGTCCTCGAGTTCGACACGAACACCTTCCGCCGTGTGCCGGTGGTCAGCACGGGCTTCTCGGCCCGCTTCAACCTCCTGGGCTTCATGGTCTTCGAGGCCTACTACGCCTATCCCTTCCATCGACCCGAGAAGGGGTGGCACTGGGGCTTCCAGATCTCCCCGGGCTGGTGACCCCGGCCGGCTTTCCGGACGCGCTCGAGACGTTCGTCCGGAAGGTCGAGGACGGGGAGTACTGGGAGAGCCACGAGGTCCTGGAAGGGCCCTGGCGGGAGACCGGGAGCGACTTCCTCCAGGGGCTCATCCTCTACGCCAGCGCCTTCGTCCACCTGAAGCGCGAGAACGCCCACGGCGTGCGGGCCCAGCTCGGCAAGGCGCTCGTCGCCCTGGAAGGTTATCCCGACGCCTACCTGGGCGTGGACGTCGACGGAGTGCGGGAGCACGCCCGGCGGATCCGGGAGCTCCTGGATCCGGAAGGAGAGCCCCCTCCGGATTGGACCGAGCGGATCGATCCACCCCGGATCACGCTCCGGTCCGACCGCCTCCGGGGCGACGAGGTCGAGGTCGAACGCATGGGGGCGAAGAGCCGCTGACGCCCCGAGCGTCCTAGAAGCCTGTTGAAGAACTACAGCGGCCCTCGTTGAGAGCGCGGACCACGGGCCTGTGGCCCGCGGTGCCCGGCCAGGCGCGCGGCGGCGCTTCGAAGGCATAGCCGTGTGCTACGTCGAGAAGCGCCAACAAAGCG
>CAZMPV010000375.1:0-3255 GCA_964567985.1 uncultured Gemmatimonadaceae bacterium | reverse complement strand
GGCCGGAACCCACTTCGGCTCCCGGGAGGTGCGGACGCTTCGTCCCGACGGCGAGCTCGACCGCCGGAGCTGGTCCGACGTGGACCACAGGGCCCGAAAGGTCGCCGGGGCCCTCCGGCGCCGGGGCATCGCGCCCGGGGACCGCGTGGCGTCGCTGGCCTGGAACACCCACCGACACCTGGAGCTCTATTTCGGGGTCCCCGGCGCGGGCGCCGTGCTCCTGACCGTGAACGTGCGGCTGGTGGGGAGCAGGGCCGGGGAGATCGTCGGCGGCGCCGGCGCCCGAGTCCTGGCCCTGGACGCCGCCCTCGGCGACGATCTGACCGGGCTCCTGGAGGCGGCACCGGCGGTCGAGCTGGTCGTCGTCCTCGACCGGACGGACGAGGCGCTGCCGACCGGCCCGGAGGGCGTCGAGGTGGTCGACTACGAGACGCTCCTGGACGCGGCCTCCCCGGTGGAGGCGTGGACGGAGGTGGACGAGGACGACGCGGCCGTCATGTGCTACACCTCCGGGACCACCGGGCGGCCCAAGGGGGTCGTCTACTCCCACCGGGCCCTGTCGCTCCACACGCTGGCGATCTCCCTGCCGGACGCCTTCGACCTGGGCGAGCGCGACGTGATCCTCCCGGCGGTGCCCATGTTCCACGCCAACGCCTGGGGCCTCCCCTTCGCGGCGGCCATGGTCGGGGCGGACCTCGTGCTCCCGGGGCGCCGGCCCCGTCCGGCGGAGCTGGCCCGGCTTCTCGAGGGCCAGGGGGTGACCTTCGCGGCGGGCGTGCCCACGGTCTGGATGGACGTCCTGGAGGAGCTCCGGCGCCACCCCCGGGATCTCGAGCGCCTCCGGGCGATCCACGTGGGCGGCGCGCCCACGCCCCCGGGCCTCCTCCGGGCGTACCGGGACGAGCTCGGCGTGGAGATCCTTCCCGGATGGGGGATGACGGAGCTGAGCCCGGTGGGCCTCGTGAACCGTCCGCGCCGGGCTCCCGGAGGCGAGACCGCCGGATCTCCCGAGCCTCCGGGGCAGGAAGGGGAGCCGGGAACCGGGGCGCCGCCGGCGCTCCACCGCCGGACCCGCCAGGGGCGACCGCTCCCCTTCCTCGAGATCCGGATCGTGGACGAGGAGGGGCGGCCCCTCCCCTGGGACGACGAGAGCGCCGGAGAGCTCGAGGTCCGGGGGCCCTGGGTCGCGTCCGGCTACTTCGGCGAGGGTGTCGGGGACGGCGCGGTCCGCGACGGCTGGCTCCGGACCGGTGACGTGGCCACGGTGGACCCCCACGGATACGTCCGGATCGTGGATCGCACGAAGGACCTGATCCGGAGCGGGGGGGAGTGGATCTCCAGCGTGGCCCTGGAGAACGCCCTCATGGACCATCCCGCGGTGAGCGAGGCGGCGGTCGTGGCGGTGCCCCACGAGCGCTGGCAGGAGCGCCCCCTGGCCTTCGTCGTCCTCCGGGACGGAGGGGGCGCCGAGCCGACGGACGACGAGATCCTGGCGGCGCTGGAGGGTCGGGTGCCCGGGTGGTGGATCCCGGACCGGGTGGAGCGCGTGACAGCCATTCCCCGGACGGGGACCGGCAAGTTCGACAAGAAGGCGCTCCGGGAGCGCTTCGGAGCCGGGAGCTGAGGCTCGGGGAGAGGGGGCGGAGAGGGAGCCGGCGCGCCCCGGTCGGACGTCAGGCCAGGGTCCGGCTCCAGTCCAGGAGGCGCTCGACCTGATTGGTCGTGAAGCGCCGGACGCCGGCGTCGAGGAGCGTCCGGGCGTCGTCCACCTCGTCCACGGTCCAGACCGCCACGTCCACGCCCCGCTCCCGGGCCGACGCCACCAGCTCCGGGTCGTCCAGGGCGAGCTCGGCCTTCAGGTCCACCAGCGCCCGGGCGTCGCCGTCGGCGGCGTCCAGGGCGTCGTCGAGCTGCTCGGCCTCCTCGACGATGTAACCCAGTCCCACCGTGGGGTCGGCCTCGCCGATCCGGTCCAGGACCGTCCAGTCCAGGGCGATGAAGATGCAGCGGGAGACGAGGCCGGCGGCTCGGGCGATCTCGACCATGCGGTCCAGGTCCTCCATCTCCCGGTAGCCCTTCACCTCGAGGTACGCCCGCTCGACCCCCTCCCTCATCGCCTCGAGAGCCTCGGAGAGCGTCGGGATCGGCTCGCCCTCGAAGTCGTCCGAGAACCAGGCGCCGGCGTCCAGGGACTTGAGCTGGCCCACGGTGCGCCGGCGCACGGGACCCACCCCCGACGACGTGCGGCCCAGGTGGACGTCGTGGAAGAGGACGGGGGTGCCGTCGAAGGCCGTCCGCACGTCCACCTCGACCGAGGAAGCCCCCGCGCCCACGGCCGCCCGGATGGCCGCCAGGGTGTTCTCCGGCGCGACGGCGCTGTAGCCCCGGTGGGCGATGATCTCCGGTGCTGCTCCTTCCGGCGGAGGGGCGCTCATCCTTCCTCGCTCCTACCGGACCCGATCGCACCTCCGGCCTCGTCCGATCCCTTGTCGAGCTCGGCCCGGAACTCGGTGACTTCCTCGAGATGGCGGACCGTTCCCTCCATGGACTCGAGCTGCTGCTCCATGAGGGCGACCCGGCGCTCCAGGATGCGGACGGTCTCCTCGGTGCCCTTGTGCTCGAAAAACTTGCTCAGGGCTTCCACCGTAGGTTTGAGTGCGAAGCGGGCGGTGAGCCCGAAGATGGGGACCAGGACGATGGAGACGCCCATGATGATCGCCACGAGCTCCGTGAGATCGACCGGCTGGATCTGCATGTGGTGGTCTCCGTCCGTGCGTTCGCGCTTCGGCCTCCGGGGACCGGGATCCCGGTTCGGTCCCCGCGGCCCGTCGAATGGTGCCGGCGGCTCCCGGGGGGCGCAAGGTCGGCGGAAGCTCCTCCCGGGCCCCTCGTGGCGATTCCAACCATCCCGGTCTTCTCCCCGTCTGAATGGACGGAACGAAGGACAGTCCTCCGGGATCGGAACCTGCATCTGAATGCTGTGCCCGTGACGGCGAGCACGGAAGCCCGCGACGTGCGGATGGCCCGCGACGGCGATCCGGACGCCTTCGAGCGGCTGTACCGGACCAATGTGGCCCGGATTCACAGCCTGGCCCGCCGCATGGGCGGGCCGGACGTGGCCGAGGACCTCACGCAGGAGGTGTTCATCCGCGCGTGGCGGAAGCTGGACACATTCCGGGGCGACGCCGCTTTCGGGACGTGGTTGTACCGGCTCGCCATGAACCTGATCCTCAGCCGCCGGGAGACGATCCGGCG
>CAZMPV010000374.1:1827-3264 GCA_964567985.1 uncultured Gemmatimonadaceae bacterium | reverse complement strand
CGTCCTGGCGCTTTTCGGGGCGCCGGCCGCGTCGGCCCAGAGCCCCGAGGGTGCGGCGGCCCGGGTCCTGGAGCGGGCGGCGGAGCGCTATGCGGCCGTCGACGGCTTCTGCGCCACCTTCGAGCAGGAGCGGGTCGTCCCGCTCCTGAACCGGACCACGAGGAGCCGGGGCACCCTCTGCCAGAAGCCCCCGGGCTACTTCCGGATGGACTTCAGCGAGCCCGAGGGCGACCTGGTGGTGGCCGACGGCGAGCACGTGTGGATGTACTACCCGAGCACGGACCCCGGCCAGGTGATCCGGGCCGGGCTCGGGGCCGGCGGGGGCCGGACCTTCGACTTCCACCGGGAGTTCCTGGCCGACGCCGGGGAGCGCTTCCGCGCCCGCTGGCTCGAGGCCGACACCGTGACAGGGCGCCGGACCGACGTCCTGGAGCTGGAGCCCCGGCGGGAGGGCGCGGGCTACGTCCGGGCCCGGGTCTGGGTGGAGGCCGACCGGGGGCTCATCCGGAAGGTCGAGATCGAGGAGGAGAACGAGTCGCTCCGACGGGTCGTCCTCTCGAAGATCCGGGTGAACCCCGGTCTGGAGGCGGCCTGCTTCGCATTCGAGCCCCCCGAGGGGGTCCAGGTCATCCGACGCTGAGGTCGGGTCGAGGAGCCGGACGCGGAGTCGAGAGACTCCGGCAGGAGCGTGAATCGCCAGCGAGCAGGGAAGGGAGGAGCCGTTGGAGGAGCCCGAGGACGTGGCGGGGCGGGAGAGCGGTGCGGATCTCTGGGACCGGGCCCGCTCCCTGATCCCCGGGGGCGTGAACTCCCCCGTCCGGTCGTTCCGCTCGGTGGGGGGGACCCCCTTCTTCGTGGAGCGGGGCGAGGGGGCCTGGCTGGTCGACACGGAGGGCGCCCGCTACCTGGACTACGTCCAGAGCTGGGGGCCCCTGATCCTGGGCCACGCCCATCCGGCCGTCGTCGAGCCGCTCCGGGAGCAGCTCGCCCGGGGGACGAGCTACGGGACGCCGACCCGGGGCGAGGTCGAGCTCGCCGAGCGCGTCGTCCGCCTGGTTCCCGGGGTGGAGATGCTCCGGCTGGTCAACAGCGGGACCGAGGCCACCATGACCGCCGTCCGCCTGGCCCGGGGCGTGACGGGGCGGGAGCGGATCCTCAAGTTCGCGGGCTGCTACCACGGCCACGCCGACCCGTTCCTGGTCCAGGCCGGGAGCGGGGTCGCCACCCTGGGCCTGCCCGACTCCCCGGGGGTCCCGGCCGCCGTCACCGCCGGGACGGCGGTCGTCCCCTTCAACGACCTGGAGGCCGTCCGGGCGCTCCTGGACGACGAGGGCGACGACTTCGCCGCCGTGATCCTGGAGCCGGTGGTGGGCAACGGCGGCCTGATCCCGCCGGAGCCCGGCTTCCTGGAGGGTCTCCGGGAGGTCACCCGCCGCC
>CAZMPV010000374.1:0-1817 GCA_964567985.1 uncultured Gemmatimonadaceae bacterium | reverse complement strand
TCGACGAGGTGATGACGGGATTCCGGGTGGGGCTCGGCGGGGCCCAGGAGCGCTACGACGTGCTCCCGGACCTGACGACGCTCGGGAAGGTCATCGGCGGGGGCCTGCCGGTGGGCGCCCTGGGAGGGCGGCGGGAGCTCATGGAGGAGCTCGCCCCCACGGGCCCCGTCTACCAGGCGGGGACCCTCTCCGGCAATCCCCTGGCCACGGCGGCTGGAAACGCACAGCTCGCGTATCTGGAGCGCGAGGATCCCTACCCGGAGCTGGAGCGGCGGACCGGGCGCCTGGTCGAGGGCATCGTCGCGGCCCTGGAGGAAGCGGGGGTTCCGGCGACGGGCCGGTCGGTGGGGTCGATGTTCGGCGTCTTCTTCCGGGAGGGGCCCGTGCGTACCTTCTCCGAGGCCCGGGACTCCGACACCGAAGCGTTCGCCCGCTTCCATCGGGCGGCGCTGGAGCGGGGGGTCTTCTTCGCGCCTTCACCCTTCGAGGCCGGCTTCGTCTCGACGGCCCACGGCGACGAGGAGATCGATCGGACGCTGGAGGCCGTGCGGGAAGCCGCCGCGGCGATCACGTGAACGGTCACGCGGGAGGAGGGGGGATGACGACGATGAGGGGACGGAGAGCGGGATCGGCCCGGTCGGCCGGGCTCGTGGCCCTGGCGGTCGCCCTCTGCGGGCTGCTGGCCGGCCCGGGCGGCCTGAAGGCCCAGGACCTGGCAGAATACGACTACGAGAACCTGGCCTTCCGGGGCGTGGGCGTGCAGGCCGGCTACATCTTCCCGAACAACGTCCGGGAGGCCTACACCTACGGCGCGCGCCTCGACCTCGGCTTCCTGGGGCCGGGCCTCCGGGTGGTTCCGGGCTTCACCTACTGGTCGTCCCGGCTCGTGCGCTCCGAGGTCCGGGCCCTGGAGGGTCGGCTCGCCGACCTGGTCGTCCGGGAGGCGCCCCCGAACACGCCCCGGCCCGAGGTGGACCTGGAGCCGGTGGAGTGGACGGACCTGGTTCTCAGCGTGGACGGTCAGCTCGTCTGGACGGCGCCCCTCGGGCTCCTGACCTACGCGGGGCTCGGGGGCTCGGCCCACCTGATGAACGGCTCGGGCCCGGCGATCGACGACACCTTCGTCGAGGACCTCCTGGACTCGGTCCGGGCCGGGGTCAACCTCCACGGCGGCCTGGAGGTGCCGGTCCACGAGGACTTCCGCTTCTACGGCGATGCCCGCTACGAGGTGCTGGGCGACCTCCGGTACCTGGAGGTGCGCCTGGGCGGCCAGATCATGCTCGGGCCCGCGGGCCCGGAGGAGGCGCGGAACCCGTGAATCCGGAGGATCGAGACCCGCTCCGCATCGGGGTGGTGGGCGCGGGCGCCCTCTCGCAGGTCGTCCACCTACCCATCCTGACCGAGCGGGACGACGTGACGGTGGCGGCGCTCTCGGACCCGGCCATCCGGAAGGCCGAGACCATCGGGGCCCGCTTCGGCATCGAGCGGATCTGCTCCGACGAAGAGCTCTTTGCCGACCCCGAGATCGAGGCGGTCGTCATCTCCACGCCCAACGCTCGCCACCAGGCTCAGGTGCTCGAGGCCCTGGCCGCCGGGAAGGACGTCCTGGTGGAGCGGCCCCTGGCCTTCGACGGCCGAGGCGTGGAGGAGGTCCTGGACGCCGCCCGGGAGGCCGGGCGGATCGTCTTCGTCGGGATGAGCCACCGCTACCGGCCCGACGTGGGGGCGCTCCGATCCTTCGTCGCGGGGGGCGAGCTCGGGGGGATCTACGCGATCCGGGCGGCGTGGCTGAACCGGAAGGCGCCCCTGGCCCGGGT
>CAZMPV010000373.1:1622-3267 GCA_964567985.1 uncultured Gemmatimonadaceae bacterium | reverse complement strand
TCCTCTTCCCCACCTTCCAGCTCTTCCTGATCCCGGTCTTCCTCATCGGCTTCGCCGGCGTGCTCTTTCCCACCTCGCCGCCGGAGGCCGACTTCATCCTGCCCTTCATGATCCTGAGGACCGAGCTGCCGGCCCTGGTGGTGGGGCTCTTCTGCGCCGGGGCCCTCTCGGCGTCGATGTCCACCGGCGACGCCCTCGTGCACGCCACCGCCTCGGTCGCCGTGGAGGACGGCGTCGGTCCGTTCTTGGACCTGTCGGACCACCAGCGGCGGCTCCTGATGCGGGGGCTGATCCTGGCCGCCGGAGCGCTCTCCTACTACTTCGCCCTGGATCCGGGCCAGTCCCTGGTGGCGCTCCTGCTGACCTCGTACGGGCTGATCTGCCAGCTCGCGCCCCCGATCATCGCCGCCCTCTACTGGCGTCGGGCGACGACGGCTGGGGCCGTGGCCGGTCTCCTGGCCGGCTCGGCGACCGCGATCTTCTTCTTCCTCTTCCCCGAGCTCAGGCCCTTGGAGCTCCACGAGGGGCTGCTGGGCCTCCTCGTCCACCTGCCGGCGCTCGTCGGGGTCAGCCTCCTCACCTCCCCCGGCGAGGCCGAGCGGGTCGAGGCCTTCGTGGACGCCCGGCCGGTCGAGGAGCCCGAGATGCTCGAGGCCCATGGCTGAGGGCGGTTCCGGGCCCGGCCGGGAGAAGCGGCCGGTCGAGGAGATGTCCGAGGCCGAGCTCCGGAGCGAGCTCGAGGAGCTCCGGGACCGGATCGTGGCGGCCGACGACGAGCTGATCCGCCTCGTGGGCACCCGCAAGGAGCTGGTCCTCAGGATCGGACGCCTGAAGGAGGCCCTGGGGATGCCGATCCTGGATCCGTCCCGGGAGGCCCGGGTCGTGCGCAGGGCCGCACGGCGAGCCCGGGAGATCGGGGTGGACGAGGAACTCGTCCGGGACGTGATCTGGCGGATCATCGCCGGCGCCCGCCGCGCCCAGGAGGGCGAGCGGGGCTGGGGACCGCCCGAGTACCCGCCCCCGGACCTCGAGGGCGGGGACGCAGACGACGGCTAGTCGCCGGCGATCAGTCGTCGGCCAGGGACCAGCGTCCGCCCAGCGAGGCCACGACCTGGGGCGCCCCCCCGGGCGGAACCCGCACCCCGTACGACGTCCCCGGCGGAGTCACGCCCCGGACCAGGTGGGGGTTCAGGTCCCTGATCAGGTCCACCGGGGCGTCCACGGCCCGGGCGATCCGGGTCAGCGACGTCTCGCCGGGCACCCAGACCCGGTCGAACTCGTAGGGCTCGGAACGCGTCACTTCGAAGCCGTGCTTCTCGGCTTCCTTGGCCAGGAGGATCGCCGCCAGGAGCTTGGGGACGTAGTCCCGGGTCTCCCGGGGCAGGTCGTCGGCGATCTTCCAGAAGATCTCCTCGCCGCTGACGGCATCGCCGCCGTGGCGGGCGAGGCTCCGGGCCACGCGGTTCGGGCCGGCGTTGTAGGCGGCCGCGGCCAGATACCACGAGCCGAAGCGCTCGTGGAGCTCATCCAGATAATCCAGCGCCGCGTCTGTGGCCCGGACCGGGTCCCGCCGCTCGTCCACCCAGTCGTCGATGCGGAGCCCGTAGTCCCGGGCGGTGGGCCCCATGAACTGCCAGAGGCCCGA
>CAZMPV010000373.1:0-1522 GCA_964567985.1 uncultured Gemmatimonadaceae bacterium | reverse complement strand
CTGCTCACGGACCCGCTCCCGGAACCGCGTCGGCGCCCGGGGCGTCCCCGGAGCCCGCACGGGCACGCCCGGTCCGGCGACCGGATCGCGCCACTCTATACTACATATTGGGGTATGCCGCGCTATCCCACAAGATGTTGTGGGACCGTGGCGCCGACCCCGCTTCTGCGTCCATGTACCGGGCCGGCCATAAAAAGGTCCGCCTCCCCGGGGGCAGCTCCGGGGAGGCGGACCGGCCGACCGTCGGAAATTCGACTACTCGGGGGGATACACCGAGACCGCCTTGCGGCCCCGGACCTTCTCGAAGGTCACCACGCCGTCGATCTTCGAGAACAGGGTGTCGTCTCCGCCCCGGCCGACGTTGCGACCCGGATGGAACTTGGTTCCCCGCTGGCGGACGAGGATCCCGCCCGCCTTGACCGTCTGGCCGCCGAAGCGCTTGATCCCGAGAAACTTGGGATTGCTGTCACGGCCGTTTCGTGTCGAGCCTACGCCCTTCTTGTGTGCCATCGGATCCTCCTCAGCCGGAGATCCCGTCGATCCGGATCTCGGTGTACTTCTGGCGGTGTCCCTGCTTGCGCCGGTAGTCCTTCCGGCGCTTGCGCTTGAAGACGATGATCTTGTCGCTCTTGCCGTGCTCGACGACCTCGGCCTCGACCGCCGCGCCCTCGACGAGGGGTCGTCCGATCCGGACGTCGTCGCCGTCCGAGGTCAGCAGGACTTCGTCGAAGCTGACGGACTCGCCCTCCTCCACGTCCAGGGAGGGGATGCGGAGCCGCCCGCCGGGCTCGGCTCTGAACTGCTTTCCGCCGGTCTTGAATACAGCGTACATGTCAGGCCTCTGAGGTCGTCGTGGTTGCAGCCTGGTAATTTCGGAAATCCGGTCCTCGGGGTCAACGGGTCCGGGCCCCGGAGACCCCGGGGTCGGGATGAGGCCGGGATCCCCGCCTACCGCCGGGAGTACCGGTCGGTGACGTCGGTCCGGGCCGGTCCGGCCCGGAGCTGGAACTCGTCCTCCCTGAGCAGCGGGTCGTCCACCAGGTCGAGCTCCAGCCCCGTCATCCGGGAGACCCGGCCCAGGTAGTCGGACTCGGACTCGAGCATCTCCAGCGCCACCTCCGGGTGGACCCGGATCTCCATGGCGTGGTCGTCGTCGGACGCCCCGGCCCGGAGGAGGCTCCGCTCGATCCGCCGGACGACGGTCCGGGGGGTGAAGAGCCGCCCGCTGCCCCGACAGTGCGGGCAGGTGCGGGTGAGGGCCTGATAGAGGGAGGGACGGACCCGCTGCCTCGTCATCTCCACGAGCCCGAGCTCCGAGACTTCGAAGGCCTTCGTCCGGGCCCGGTCCCGGCCCAGGTGGCTCTTGAGCTCGTGGAAGACCCGGTCCCGGTTCTCCTGGGACTCCATGTCGATGAAGTCCGCGACGATGATCCCGCCCACGTCCCGGAGGCGGAGCTGCTTCGCGATCTCCCGGGCCGCGTCCAGGTTGGTCCGGAGGATGACCTCCTCGGGGTCCTTCTTC
>CAZMPV010000372.1:0-3274 GCA_964567985.1 uncultured Gemmatimonadaceae bacterium | reverse complement strand
TGACGTACTTGCCGTACTCCTTGAGCTTCAGGACGAGGCTCGAGAAGTCGCTGTCGCCGGTCAGGAGGATGAAGGTGCCGATCTCGGGCCGGATGAAGATCAGCTCCAGGGCGTCGATCGCCATCCGGATGTCGGTGGCGTTCTTCTTGTTGCTCCCGTACGCCGGCGCGAAGATCAGGTCGATCGACGCCTCCGACAGGGGAACGATGTACTGGGGATAGCGGCGCCAGTCGGCGTAGGCGCGCTGGACCGCGACCTTCCCCTTGATGATGTCCGAGTTGAGGAGGTTCTTCAGCTCGTTGGAGAGGTCGCTGCGCATCCCCATCGTGACGTTGTCGAAGTCGATGAGGAGTGCGGCGTTGGGCGCTGAATGCCCGGGGGTCTTCTGCGGACCCTCCTGATGGGGGGCCCGGGTATACGGCGTGCTCATTGTCTGTTCCTTCTCGCGGCAGAGTCGAATTTTCTGCGGCGAGACCTCCCCACCCTCTCCCCACTCCGTCGGCCGTCGTGCGGCCGATGCGGATGGTGGGGCGGGTCGGGGAAGCCTCCCGTCACTTCACGATTGCCGGCCGACCTGCTCGCTGCGCATCATTCGTGCGAGCTCGATCCGCCGGACTTTTCCCGTTCCCGTCAGCGGGAACTCGTCGAGGAAGCGGACCAGGTCCGGGACCTTGTAGTCCGCCAGCGTGACCGCGCACCAGTCTTGAATCTCGTCCCCGGTCACGATCGCCCCCTCGACGGGGACGATGCATGCGCAGATGGCCTCGCCCAGGACGTCGTCCGGAACGCCGACCACCACGGCCTCGCGCACCGCCGGATGAGAGTGGAGACGATCCTCCACCTCGCGGGGGTATACGTTCGAGCCGCCCCGGATGATAACCTCTTTTCGGCGTCCCACCAAGTGGACGTACCCGTCGTCGTCCACCATGCCCAGGTCTCCGGTGGCGAAGAAGCCGGCGTCGTCGATGGAGTCGGAGGTCTCCTGGGGCTGCCGATAGTAGCCCCGCATGACGCCGGGACCCCGGACGGCGATCTCTCCCACGCTCTCGACCGGAAGCTCGGACCGCTCCCGGGGATCCACCACCCGCACCTCCGTTTCCGGGATCGGCCGCCCCACCGTGAAGCGCCGCTTGTCGTCCGGGTCGCCGGCCCGGGTCATGCAGACCGTGGAGGCGGTCTCGGTGAGTGAGTAGGCCACCAGGAGCTCCGGACAGAGCGCCGTCCGCACGTCCTGGATCAGCTCGTCGCCGACCGGGGCGCCCGCCACCACCCCGAGCCGGAGCGAGGAGACGTCGAAGTCCTCCTTCTCCAGGGCCTGGAGCTCGGTGATGAAGAGCGTGGGAACCCCGTAATGCACCGTGGCGCGCTCCTCCTCGATCAGCGCCAGGGTGTCCCGGGCGACGAACGAGTCCTGGAGGAGGAGTCGGGCGCCGGAGAGGAGCGAGCCCAGGATGCCGGGTCCGATCCCGAAGACGTGGAAGAGCGAGCGCACCCCCACGATGCGGTCGTCGGGCCCGAGCCCCATCACCTCCGCGGTGCCCGCCGCGGCGTGAAGAAGGTTGCGGTGGGTCAGCTCCACGCCCTTCGGCTTTCCCGTGGTCCCGGACGTGTAGAGGATTGCGAAGAGGTCCTCGTCGGGGTCGAGCGACGGGGCCGTGTAGTCCCGTCCGCCCCCCATCGAGACCAGATCCTCGAACTGGAAGATGCGGTCGTCGTACCAGAGGTCCTCCTCGCCCACCGTCACCAGGTAGTGGAGCTCGGGGAGCTGGACGAGGATCTCCTCGAAGAGCTGGAGGTAGTCGGTGTCGTCGAGCTCCTCCGCGGAGATCGCCGCCACGGCCTGGGAGTGGCGGAGCATGTACTGGAGCTCGGGCTTGGTCAGCCGGGGATTCAGGGGCACGAGCACCGCGCCGAGCTTGGCGACGGCGAACATGGAGATGACGAACTCGGGCCACGCCGGGAGGACCACGGCGACCCGGTCCCCGGCCTCGATGCCGAGACCGGAGAGCGAGGCGGCCAGCGCCTCGGAGCGACTCTCGAGCTGACCCAGGGTCAGCACGCGCTCCCCGTGGCTCATCACGGCGCGGTCCGGATCCGTCGTGGATCGGTTCGTCAGCGCCGAGGCGACCGTCATTCCCTGAAAGCGCTCCGTGAGCGCCATGGCACCTCCGGAAGGTTCTCCGCCGGGCGGGTCCCGGTCGGATCGAGCTCAAAGGCTATCGAAGATAGAAAGGGCGAAAGAGCCCGTCAAACGGGGATCATCGGGATGTGGAACCCTCCCGGTCGGGCGCGCCGAAGGCGGCCCGGAGGACCGCCGAGACCCGCTCTTCCGGGACCCTGCGGGCCCAGCCGTCGTCGGCCGCCACCCGCCCGATTTCGTCGAGAAGGACGTACCGGGGCACGCCGGCCCGGGTCTTCTTGTCCGCGCCGACGAAGCCGAGGACCCGTCCGGCGTCGAGCTCCCCGGGCGGCCGCACCGGCAGCTCCAGGGCCCCGAGGACCCGCTCCAGGACGTCGGACGTCCCCTCTCCGGTGACGCCCAGGGCCTCGCCGAGCCGGGCCTCCAGCACCATGCCGACGGCCACGGCCGAGCCGTGGGGAAGCTCGTAGGCGGCCGCGGCTTCCAGGGCGTGGCCCAGAGTATGACCGAAGTTCAGGATCTGCCGGAGCCCCCCTTCCCGCTCGTCCCGCCCCACCACCCCGGCCTTCAGCTCCACCGAGCGGGCCACGACGTCGTCCAGGGCCTCGGCGTCGGCGTCGAGGAGGTCGGCCGCCGAAGCTTCGATCCCGGCCAGATATTCCGCATCCAGGATCGCTCCGTGCTTCACCGCTTCGGCCAGCCCCTGTGCCCGCTCCTCCCTCGGCAGCGTGGAGACGAGCTCGGGGTCGGCCAGGACGAAGGCCGGCGGGTGGAACGCGCCCACCAGGTTCTTCCCTTGGGCCACGTCCACACCCGTCTTCCCCCCGACGCTGGCGTCGATCATCCCGACCAGGGAGGTCGGCACCTGGACGACCGGGATGCCTCGCATGTAGGTGGCGGCCACGAAGCCCGCCAGGTCGCCGGTGACGCCGCCTCCCAGGGCGACCACCGCGGCGTCCCGGCCGAAGCCGTCGTCGAGGAGGGCGTCGGTCAGCCGCCGCCATTCCTCCCGGGTCTTGTGGATCTCCCCGGCCGGGAAGGTGAAGAGTCGGGCGTCGAGCCCGGCGTCGGAGATCGCACGGAGGGCCCGCTGGCCGTGGAGCGCGGCCACGGTCTCGTCGGAGATCACGGCGT
>CAZMPV010000371.1:0-3288 GCA_964567985.1 uncultured Gemmatimonadaceae bacterium | reverse complement strand
GGCGCTGGTGGCCTCGTCGAAGATCAGGATCGGGGGGTCGCGGAGGATGGCCCGGGCGATGGCGATCCGCTGCCGCTGGCCGCCCGAGAGCTCGGTGCCCCGCTCGCCGACCACGGTGTCGTATCCCTTCGGCATTCGGGCGACGAAGTCGTGCGCGTACGCCGCGCGCGCCGCCCGCTCCACCGCCTCGTCGGAGGCGTCGTCGAGGCCGTAGGCGATGTTGGCCCGGACGGTGTCGTGGAAGAGGACGGTCTCCTGGGAGACGACGCCCAGAGCCTGACGCAGGCTCCGGACCGTGAACTCCCGGATGTCGCTCCCGTCGATCAGGATCCGCCCCGAGGTGACTTCGTAGAAGCGGCCGAGGAGGTCGACCAGGGTCGTCTTCCCCGAGCCCGAAGGCCCCACCAGGGCCACCACCGACCCCTTCTCCACCCGGAAGGAGACGTCCCGGAGAACCGGCTCCCCCTCCCGGTACGCGAAGGAGACGTCGTCGTAGACGATCTCGCTCTCCAGGCCCCGGAAGGGCCGTGCTCCGTCCCGGTTCCGGATCTCCACCGGCGCGTCCAGGAACTCGAAGACCCGCTCGGCCCCCACCAGACCCGGCTGCACCAGGGCGGGGAACTTCGAGACGAACTTGACCGGCGAGTAGAGCTTCATGCTCAGGGCCAGGAATCCGATGAACTCCTCCCCGGCGAGGGTCCCCTCGACCAGGACCAGGTGCGCCCCGTACCAGAGGAGGATCACGGTGCCCACCGCCGCCAGCATCTCGGTGATCGGCGCCGCCAGGGCCCGGAGCTTCTCGGTGCGGAGGAAGGTCCTGAAGTAGTCCCGGGTCAGCCCGTGGAAGCGCTCCCGCTCGTGGGACTCCGCCGCCGACGACTTCACCAGGCGGATGCCGGCCAGCGTCTCCTGGATGTGGGAGTTCACCTCGCCGGCCAGGTCCAGGACCCGGCGGTCGCCCTTGCGGAGCTTCTTCAGGAGGGGTCCCCAGATCGCCATCGTCCCGGGGACCACGATGAATGCGGCCAGGGTCAGCCGCCCGGAGATCGACACCATCAGGGCCACGGCGGCGGCGAACTCGAAGACCGAGGAGATGACCTTGGCGAGCTGCTTGGTCACCAGCGTGCGGAGCTGCTCCACGTCGTGAGTCAGCCGGGAAATGATCTGCCCCATCCGGGTCCGGCCGAAGAAGGCCAGGTCGAGCTCCAGGAGGTGGTCGTACACCTCGTCCCGAAGATCCCGGGTCACCCCCTGCTCCACCCGGGCCACCAGGTAGGTCCGGACGAAGTCGAAGAGGTTCTTGACCGCGAAGACGACCAGGATGAAGACGATGATGCCCTGGACCGCCTCCCGGGGATCGCCCTGGAGGTCCACGAAGCGACCCACGGTGAAGTCCATGAGCGCCTCGAGCATCCCGTCGCCCCCAGGGGAGACGGCCCCGGTCGTGTCGGCGACGCCGACCTCCTGCCCCCCCGATCCGCCGGACGCCGCGGCCTGAGACCCTCCCGTCCCCTGCCCGCTGCCGGCGAAGAGGGTCCGGAGGAAGGGGATCAGGAGGGCCAGGGAGAAGGCGTCCAGCGCCGCGAAGACGAAGATCGCCGCCACCGCCGCCAGGAAGGCGGCCATGTGGGACTTCAGATAGGAGAGGATCCGGAGGTAGAGCTTCACGGTCAGCGGGGGCGGGGCGTGAGCCGGGCCACCGGGACGATCATCTCCTCGGGAGAGACCCCGCCGTGGAGGAAGGAGTTCCGGTAGCGGGCCTGGTATTCCCGGAGCTTCGTGGGATAGACGAAGAAGTAGTCTTCCAGGGCCAGGAGGTAGGTCATACCCAGCTTGCCCTCGGGCAGCCGGAGCTCGGAGCGCTCCTCGCTCGAGAAGACGTGGCCCGACTCTTCGGCCCGGAGGTTGCCGCCGAACTTGTAGCGGAGGCCGCTGGTGGCGTCCTTGCGGGCGTAGACCGTGGTCGGCCGCTGGCAGAGGATCGAGCCGTGGTCGGTGGTGAGGAGGACCCGGTGGCCCGCCGAGGCCGCCTCCTTCAGTACCTGGAAGGCGGTGGAGCGCTCGAACCAGTTCCGGGTCAAGCTCCGGAGCGCGGCCTCGTCCTTGGCCACCTCCATGAGGATCGGCGACTCGCTCCGTCCGTGGGTCATCAGGTCCACGAAGTTGAAGACCAGGGCCATGACCCCGCCCTCGGTCCGGAGCGCCGAGTTGATCCGGGCCCGGACCTGCTCCGAGCTCCGGTCCGTGAAGATCTTCTCGTAGTGGACCGGCACCTCCCGCCCCTTGAGCTTCTTCAGCTGCTCGCCCAGCAGCCGGTCCTCGAAGTCGTTCATGCTTCCTTCCGCGTCCACGGCGTCCCACCAGCCCGGGTTGCGCCGGGCGATCTCGTCCGGGTAGATGCCCCCGAAGATCGCGTTCCGGGCGTAGGGGGTGGCGGTGGGCAGGATCGAGTAGTGGTAGCTCTCCTCGATCTCGAAGTGGGGAGCCAGGAGCGACGCCATGACCCGCCACTGGTCGAGGCGCATGCAGTCCAGGACCACGAAGTAGACCGGCTCGTCGCCGACCATCGGCGCCAGATGCCGCTCCACCACGTCCACCGAGAGCGGCGGCCCCTCGGTGCTTCCCTCCCGAACCCACCGGGGGTAGCGCTTCACGATCCAGTCGCCGAAGTCCCGCCGCAGGTCGATGAGGAGCGACGCGACCGTGTCCATCAGCCCGGTCTCGCCGGCTTCCTCCAGGCGGACGTGCCAGTCCACCAGCTCGGTGTAGACCCCTGTGAAGTCCTCGTGGGTCGACGCCCGGTCCTTCAGGCTCGACAGCTCGGGAAAGCGGGAAGCGAAGTCCTGGGCGGCCTGCTGCTGGCGGATCGACGAGCCTTCGAGGATCCGGGTCACCGCCGAAAGGACCTGTCGGGGGCTGGTGGGCTTGACCAGGTAGTCGTCCACCTGCCGGCCGATCGCCTCCTCCATCGTCCGGTCCTCCTCGGACTTGGTGATCATGACCACCCGGGCGTGGGGGTCCTTCCGCCGGAGGGTCTCCAGGACCTCCAGGCCCCGCATCCCCGGCATCTGCTCGTCCAGGAGGACCAGGTCGTACGGCTTGTCCTCCAGGAGCGCCAGGGCGTCGTCGCCGTTGGAGATCGCGTCGACGTGGTAGCCCCGCTCCTGGAGGAAGAGGAGGTGGGGCTTCAGGAGCTCGATCTCGTCATCGACCCAGAGAATGCGCTTCTGCCCGTTGCTCATGAGGCGAAAGCTAAGGCGAGCCGAAGGCGAAGTGCACCCCGCGGCC
>CAZMPV010000370.1:0-3295 GCA_964567985.1 uncultured Gemmatimonadaceae bacterium | reverse complement strand
GGCTCGGTCCCGGTGGAGTCCACCACGGCCCCGGTGACCGTGCCCATCTCGGCGGCCAGGACCGTCTCGCCGTCGTCGGTCCTCACCTGCTGCACCAGGCCGCCGATCTCGTGGAGAGCCGCCAGGGTGGCGACCCGCTGATACTCGCCCGGCCTCCCCTGGCGGGCGATCAGGGGCATGCGGATCCGCCACTCCTGGACGATCCAGGAGCCGTTGGGCAGGCTCCGGAAGACGACGTCGCCCCCGACCGCCTCGTTCAGGCTGACGTTGTCCAGAAGGCGCTCGACGTTCACGTAGCGGTAGTCCAGGCGCCGGAGCTCGGAGCTGGCCGGGTCGAGCCAGAGGGTGCCCGAGATGTCCGGCGTCCGGCGTCCCTCCACGGGCTGAAAGCGGAGCCCCAGCAGGCCCGCCCGGGCGTCCTCCCCCTCCCGGAGCCCCATGCAGTGGGTGTCCAGGAAGGCGTCGGAGAGCAGCACCCGGGCGTCGGGGGCGTAGTACATCCAGTCGCCGTCCTCGAGCTGGCGGGCGAATCCCTTCCGGATCAGCTCTTCCGCCGGCCGGCTGCTGATGGGGTTTCTGGCGAAGCCGCTGAGCCAGCGCCGCTGCTCGTCCCGGACGTCCCGTCCCTCGGGTCCCAGGCGCCGCTCGAGGCTCAGGATCCGGTAGGTGTAGCCCTGCATCTCCTGGGTCCACGCGGCGGCCTCCAGGGCCTTTCTGGCCTCGTCCCAGACCCGGGCCGTCGCCGCCCCCTCCTCGGGCCGTACCCGGCACTGCTTCTCGGCCTCGACCGAGATCCCCTCCAGGGCCACCGGCTCGAATCCCGCCTCCATCCGGTACACCACCGTGTCGCCGACCGCTACGCGCAGGGTGTCGGAGTACGCGCTGGAGAAGCCGATCCGGTCGGCCCGGACCACGTAGCCCCCCGGTGCCGGAGCCTCCAGGAAGAAGCGGCCCACGGCGTTCGTGAGGGTCTGGGCCACGGAGGCGCCGGTGGAGTCCATGAGCGCGACCATGGCGCCGTCCACGGGCCCGCCGGAGCTCCGCTCCACGATACGGCCGGCCACCGCCTGGGCCGTGGCCGTGGAAGGAAGAGCGAGGAAGGCCAGCGCCCACAGTGCCGCGAGGTGGGCGGCCGGAAGTCTTCTTCGTGTCATGGAGAGTCTTCGGAATGGAGTTCACATACCCGCAAAAAATACCCGACCCGGACCCTCACGGGTCCGGGCCGGGCATCCTGCGGCGGGCGGGCCGGCCGGAGCGGGGCTCGACCCCGCCCGACCGCCGCCCGGTTCAGGTGAGCGTCAACTCACCGAGGAGCAGCTCTGCGCCTCCCCGATGTTCTCGTTCGACAGCGCCTCGCTCCGCGAAATCGGAAGCGCGGAGTGCCGGATGGGCTGGCCGTCGTGGATGATCGTACCGCCCCGGAGCCACGGGTGCTGCCAGCGGTGCAGGTCCCAGAGGCGCTTGCCCTGGAGCCAGAGCGTCACGCCCCGCTCGTAGTCGAGCTGGGCCCAGCACGGGTCGTCCAGCGTGAAGCTGGTGGCGCTGCAGCCATCGGCGACAGCGTCCGGAATCGGGTTGAGCCCGTCGTACTGGGCCCTCACCTCGTTCATGAAGTCGATGGCGGCTTCGAAGTCGCCCGCGTTGAGCGCGGCCT
This sequence comes from uncultured Gemmatimonadaceae bacterium, assembly GCA_964567985.1. Taxonomy (GTDB): domain Bacteria; phylum Gemmatimonadota; class Gemmatimonadetes; order Longimicrobiales; family Gaopeijiaceae; genus CAZMPV01. The sequence goes on along the minus strand of CAZMPV010000370.1, from coordinate 1,641 downwards.
CGGCCTCGATGAGCCGCATCTCCTCCCCGTCGACCGACGGGATGTCGGAGCCGGGGTCCGGGAACTTCTCCTGGCGGAGCATCGGCGTGACGCCGTCGGCCGAGTTGGTGGCCGGGCAGTTCTCGTCGATGCAGTTCGTGAACTGGATGCGGGGATCGGGATTGCCGTCGTTGTGGATGCGGGGATCCTCCGGAACCCGCGTTCCCCCGGTGTATTCACCCTGGGTGTTGGCGTTCTGCAGGTCGGCGGCGTTGCCGTGTCCCGCCCGGTCGGTGAACGCCTTCCACGCGGACGTCTCGAAGCGGTTGTGGGTCTCGACCCACCACACGCTCCGCTCGCGGCCGGAGTTGTCCGAGTAGATGGCCATGTGCTCGAAGTCCGTGGGGATCTGGCTGGCCAGGCTCGCGGCCTCGCTCCAGTTCTCCAGCCCCACGTTGGCCATCGCCTTCACGCCCTTCATGGCCAGCTCGTGCTCGGTCTCGCCGGCGGCCTGGGCGTGGGTCAGGCCCTGGTCGGCCCACTCGATGGCCGCCTGGAAGCCGGCGCTCTTCGGCTGGGGCTCCCCGCCGTCGAAGACCACCTGGCAGAAGTTCTCCGCGATCATGAGGTTCGTCTTCGCGGCAAAGAGGTGGGCCCGGGAGAACAGGGGATTACCCTGAGCCTCGTCGCCGAGGACCTCCTGGATCAGCTCGATGCCGTTGAGCGCGTTGAAGCGGGCCCGCATGGAGCCCTCCCACTCGAAGTTCACTTCCTCGGGCTCGATGATCCCCTGAGCGAAGAGGTTGGTCTGGGTGTAGCTTCCGCTTCCCGCCATCTCGTCCGAGGCCCGAGCCTGGGCGAACGCCAGCTCGTCGAAAACGGCGGAGTAGTCCGAGGACATCCCCGTGACCAAGTTCTCGAGTGACTCCCTGTTCTTCAGGTCCTCTTCCAGGATCCGACCCGGGTTGGTCGCCTGGAAGACGTCTCCGCAGCCCGTCGTCAGGGCCACCAGGAGCGCCGGAACCAGGAGACGGGTCCGGAGACCCGCCCCCTGTCCGGATTCGTGTCTATCGTTCTTCATCGTATCTCTCCCTCTCCTCTCGATCGGTTGGTTGTCGCTCGTATCGTTGCTCGCGCCCGGCATCAGTGCTGCACCGAGACTTCGAGCGTGTACGCGCGGGTGATCGGGAGGTTGTAGTACGAGGTCCGGAAGTTCGCGAAGCTCCGGCCTCCGTCCTCCATGGACTCGGGGTCGACCCCGTCGTAGTCCGTGAAGATCCAGAGGTTCTGGCCGCCCAGCGTGACCCGCGCCGAGCTCAGGAGCTCGGGCAGCACGCTGCTGGGAATCCGATACGTCAGGGAGACGTTCCGGATCCGGAAGAAGTCCGCCTTCTCGAACCAGTCCTCATACCTCACGCCGACCGAACGGCACTTGCCGATCTTCTCGGCCGTGAGGCCGCTCAGGTCGCCGGCGGCCATCTGCTCCTGGGCCGCGAGGCAGGTCGGCCACACCTCACGCCGGACGCCCTGGTAGGCGGCGCCGGCCTGGACGTAGTGTCCGCCCTGGCCCTCGCCGAGCATGGAGAGCGTCAGGTCGCCGAAGAGGGTGAGGTCGGTGCCCACGCTGTACGTGTGGGTCGGCAGCGTCGGCCCGTAGATGCC
>CAZMPV010000369.1:0-3308 GCA_964567985.1 uncultured Gemmatimonadaceae bacterium | reverse complement strand
TACCGGACGTTCATGGAGGAGTGGATCGCCATGCCGGTGATCACGGGGCTCAAGTCCGAGTCGGAGAAGTTCGCCGGAGCGGTGCGGAGCTATTGCCTGGAGGCGCTCATGCAGGACAACAAGGCGCTGCAGGCCGGCACGTCCCACTTCCTGGGGCAGAACTTCTCCCGCCAGTTCGACCTGACGTACCAGTCCGAGGAGGGCGAGGAGGAGTACGCCTGGAACACCTCCTGGGGCGTCTCCACACGGTTGGTGGGCGGCATGGTCATGAGCCACGGAGACGACGTGGGAATCGTGGTGCCCCCCCGGCTGGCGCCGGTCCAGGTCGTGGTCGTCCCGATCTGGCGGGAGGAAGAAGAGGGCGTGCGGGTCCGGGAGGCCACCGAGAAGCTCCGGAAGCGGCTCGAGGACGCCGGCGTCCGGGTGCGGGTGGACGACCGGGAGAACGTGACCCCCGGCGCCAAGTTCTACGAGTGGGAGCGGAAGGGGGTGCCCTTCCGGATCGAGCTCGGCCCCCGGGACCTGGAGAAGGACCAGGCCGTGGTGGTGCGCCGGGTCCAGTTCGACGACGAGGAGCGCAAGGACTTCCTGCCGCAGAAGCAGGCCGTGGCCGAGATGCCGGAGCGCCTGGAGACCTTCCAGCGCAAGCTCCTGGAGAAGGCCCGGGAGCGGCGCGAGGCCAACACGGTCCGGGGCGTCGACTCCATCGAAGCCCTGGGCGACGCCCTGGAGCAGGGCGCCGGCTTCGTGCACACCGGGTGGAGCGGCGACCCCGCCGTCGAGGACCGGGTGCAGGAGGAGACCAAGGCCACCCTCCGGGTGATCCCCGACGAGGAGTTCCGCTCCGAGGAGCCCCCGGAGAGCTGCGTCGGAGGGGGCGAGGCCGAGGTCGAGGTCGTCTGGGCCAGGGCCTACTGAGGTGACCTCGCCGCCCGCGAAACGGGAGCGGACGTGTCGGTCCTGATTCCGGCCTTTCCCCGCCGGGGCGGGAAGCTCAGGGTCGGAGGGCTGTCGGTGGGAGCCGTCGCCCGGAACTTCGGCACTCCCCTGTACGTCTACGACGCCGCGGTCCTCGACGACCGTGTCCGGGCCTTCCAGGAGGCGTTTCACGACCTGGACTTCCTCCTGGCCTACTCGGTGAAGGCCAACGGCAACCTCGCGATCCTCGACCGGATCGCCCGCCTGGGCGCCGGCGCGGACATCGTCAGCGGCGGCGAGCTCTTCCGGGTGCTCCGGGCCGGGATCCCGGCCGAGCGGATCGTCTTCGCCGGCGTGGGAAAGACGGCCCGGGAGCTCGAGGCCGCCCTGGACGCCGGGGTCCGCTCGATCCACGTGGAGAGCGAGGCCGAGCTCCACCTCCTCGACGGGCGGGCACGGGCGTCGGGTCGGGCGGCGCCCGTCGCGCTGCGGATCAACCCGGATGTCCACGCTCCGACGCCCCACGAGTACACCCGGACCGGCCACGCGGGCTCGAAGTTCGGCATCCCCGTCGAGCGGGCCCTGGAGCTCTACGAGTGGGCCGCGGACCGGGACACCCTCCGGATCCGGGGCGTGGATGTCCACATCGGCTCCCAGATCAGCGAGACGGAGCCGTACGAGCGGGCCCTGGACGTGGCCCTGGAGGTCGTGGACGAGCTCCGGGAGATGGGGGCGGAGCCCGAGTACGTGGACCTGGGCGGAGGCTTCGGCGTCTCCTACGAGGGCGACGACCGGTTGGCCCCGGACGCGCTGGCCTCCGCCGTCGTGCCCCGGGTCCGGGGAGCGGGGCTGGAGCTGATCCTGGAGCCCGGGCGCTCGGTGGTGGGAGAGGCCGGGATCCTGGTGACCCGTGTCCTCCACCTGAAGGAGCAGGGCGGGAAGACCTTCGTCGTCACCGACGCCGGGATGACCGACCTGCTCCGGCCCAGCCACTACGACGGGCATCACGCCGTCGAGCACGTCCTGGACCCGGGAGATCGGGAGCGCCGGGTCGTCGACGTCGTGGGGCCGGTCTGCGAGACCGGAGACTTCCTGGCCCGGGACCGGGAGATGCCCCTTCCCGAGGCCGGCGAGCTCCTGTCCGTCCGGACCGCCGGGGCGTACGGCTTCGTCATGACGATGAACTACAACGGCCGCCCCCGGCCGGCCGAGGTCCTGGTCGAGGGAGACGCGGCCCACCTGATCCGGAGCCGGGAGGTCTACCGGGACCTGATCCGGGGCGAGATCGTCCCTGCCTACGAAGGCGAGGGGAGCCCGCCTCCCGGCGGGGTGGCGGGCCAGGAGGCAGGGGAGGTCGCCCGGAGCGCACAGCGGGAGTCCGACGCATGAGCCACGAGCAGCACGACAAGGTCCTCATCCTGGACTACGGATCCCAGTACACCCAGCTCATCGCCCGGCGGATCCGGGAGGAGCGGGTCTACTGCGAGATCCACCCGCCCACCGACGACATGGCGTGGATCCGGGAGTGGGGACCGAAGGGCATCGTCCTCTCCGGCGGGCCGAGCTCGGTGTACGGCGACGAGGTTCCCAGCGCCGAGCCCGAGCTCCTGGAGCTGGGGATCCCGATCCTGGGCATCTGCTACGGGATGCAGCTCATCGCCCACCTGGAGGGCGGCGAGGTGGTCCACGGAAAGCGGGAGTACGGCCGGGCCGAGCTCCGGGTGGTGGACACCGACGCCCTCTTCGACGGCTTCGATCCCGGCGAGGCCGTCACGGTGTGGTGCTCCCACGGCGACCACGTGAACGAGCCGCCCCCCGGGTACCGGACCCTGGCGTCCACGCCGAGCCTCCCCGTCGCGGCGTTCCGCTCCGAGAGCCGGCAGCTCTTCGGCGTCCAGTTCCACCCGGAGGTCGACCACACGCCCCGGGGCGGGGAGATCCTCTCCAACTTCCTCTTCCGGATCTGCGGCTGCCGGCCTACCTGGACTGCGGGGGCCTTCATCGACGAGACCGTCGAGGAGATCCGCTCCCGGGTTGGTGACGCCAGCGCCATCTGCGGCCTCTCCGGCGGCGTGGACTCCTCGGTGGCGGCCACCCTGGTCCACCGGGCCCTGGGCGACCGGCTGACCTGCATCTTCGTGGACACCGGGCTGCTCCGGAAGCACGAGCGGGAGACCGTGGAGCGGACCTTCCGCAAGCACATGGGGATCCGCCTGGTGGTGGAGGACGCCTCCGAGGAGTTCCTGGAGGCTGTAGAGGGGGTCACCGACCCGGAGGAGAAGCGCCGGGTCATCGGCCACACCTTCATCGACGTCTTCGAGCGCGTCGCCACCGAGGCCGAGACCGACGCCGAGTTCCTGGTCCAGGGCACCCTCTACCCCGACGTCATC
>CAZMPV010000368.1:0-3313 GCA_964567985.1 uncultured Gemmatimonadaceae bacterium | reverse complement strand
CGCTGGACCGTGAGTCCCGCCTCCTCCTCCTCGGAGAGGACGACGCCCCACCGTCGCCGGAAGATCATCGCCACGATGAGCACCAGGCCGAAGGCGCAGACCAGCACGGGTCCGGTGGCCCAGTCCAGCACGAAGGACGAGGCGATGCCGATCACGATCGCGACGGTCCCGGAGGCCCAGGCCAGGTAGAGGGCCTGGGCGAAGCCCCGGGCGTAGAAGAAGGCGATCACGGCCGGGATCACCAGGACGCTGAAGACCATGAGGACCCCGGCGATGGCGACCGACGAGGTGATCGCCACGCCGAAGGTGGCGTAGAAGACGAAGTCCCAGAAGTGGAGGTGGTCGACCTCGTCCGGAGCGAAGGTGATGGCCAGCATCTTCTCCCGCAGGAGGTAGTGGAAGAGGCCGATCGCACCGTAGGAAGCGGCCACCTTCCACACCGTGGGCCAGCTCACCCAGATCAGCGTGCCGGTGAGCGTTTCCTTGATGTGCTGGGCTCCCTCGGAGGTGAGCCCCGCGAGCATGATCACCGCCGCCGACGCCACGACGTACGTGATGCCGATGATGGCCTCCTGGGGCACCGGCGAGTCGTCCATGCGGGTGAAGCTGAAGATGAGGGCCCCCAGGAGGGTGAAGCCGAAGGCGAAGGCGTAGCCCGCCGCCGATCCGTGGGCCGCGCCCAGGAGGAAGCCCACGGTTCCTCCCAGGGCGGCGATCTGGGCCAGGGCCAGGTCGACGAAGATGACTCCCCTCTCGATGACGTGCAGCCCGAAGTAGGCGTGGGTCAGGAGGATGATCATCGCCGTGATGAACGGCGCGAGCATGAGTTCCAGCATGGTGCCTCGCTTTCGCCCTCTCTCGATTCCGGCTCAGCGCATCCGTGTTCGTGTCAGGTGGTGGTCTCTCGGAAGGCGGTCGTGAGCTCGTCGATCCACAGGTCCATGACGTCGAAGTAGGTGTCCAGCCCTTCCCGGGCCCCGGGATAGAGCGGAACGATCACGGCCCGTGCGCCGCCGCGCCGCGCCACCGACCTCACCTTGTTCGCCTCGAAGTAGCTGGCGGACAGGAGCACCCGGAGCTCCTGGCTCTGCATGAGGTCGATCAGCCGGGAGACGTGCCGGGGCGTGGGCGGAATCCCCGGCTTCACCTCCACGTAGGCGGCGCAGTTGACCCCGAAGCGGTCTTCGAAGTATGCCCAGTTCTTGTGGTAGCAGACCATCCGCTTCCCCCGGAGGGCCTCCGCTTCGCCCAGCCAGCCGCCGAGACGACCGATCAGGGGCTCGTCCTGGTATTCGTTGTTCTCGAGGAAGGAGAAGAAGTTGGCCGACTGGGCCAGCTTCTCCAGGGCCGGACCCCCGAGGATGTCCACAAGCTCCTGGCCGAAGAGGGCCCGGTAGATCCGGGAGCGGTAGTCGGCCAGCCCCCGGTCCCAGCGATCGCTCCGCTCCGGCGCCACGCTCTTCAGCCCCTGCGTGATGTTCCGGGCGATCTGAAGCGTCCGGAGAGGGTCGGTGTGGAGGTGGGGGTTCCCATAGATGTGGATGTCCCCCTGGCTCCGGTCCGCGCTCTCCGGAATGTCGAGGAGCTCGATCCCGGCATACGCGGTCACGTAACCCTCGCCGCCCTCCATCACCCGGGAGTTGTTGGCCTTGTCCAGGAGGGAAGGGACCCAGAGCTCCAGGTCCAGGCCGGTGGTGATGAAGATGTCGGCCCGGCGCAGGTCCAGGGCGAAGCTGGGCTTCGGCCGGACGAAGTGGGCGTCCTCGTTGGGGCTCGCGATGGACGTCACGCTCACCGCGTCCCCCCCGATCGCCCGGGCGACCGAGGCGTAGACCGGCAGCGTCGCCACGATCCGGATCGGTTCCTGGGGCGCCTCGGGGGCGTCGGCGGGGACCGAGCCCGAGAGAAACGCGGCCAGGAGCAGCACGGCAGTCGTTTTCAAGGTTCTCATTTCGGTATCTCCTTCGTTCGAGTCCCGGGGCGGCCCGGCCGCCGCGCACTCTCATGCGCCGGCGCCGGCCGACCCGCGACGGTGTCGGTCGGGATCAGTAGGTCTCGTGCTTGTGGGGACCCATGGCGAAGGTCACCTGGAGGAGGAGCTGGCTCAGCGTCTCCGATCCCTCCTTCATGTAGTCCCACTCCGCCCGGAGACGGACCCACTCGCTCTGCCACCACGTAAGGGTCGGCCCCGCGAGCCAGGCCGTATGGTCCGGATCGGCCGGATTCTCGGTCCAGTCGAAGCGCCCCCCGATGAGCCACTGGGTCGCGAAGCGGTACTCGGCCATGGTCCAGAAGCCGTGGGCCTGGTCGCCGAAGACGGCGTGACCGTGCTCCTCTTCTTCATGGCCGTGCTCCTCCTCTTCCTCCTCGTGGTGCTCCTCGACGGGGACGTCGGGGTTCATGTACATCCAGCCACCGCGGAGGACCAGCTCCTGATAGCGCGACCGGTCCGGGGGGCGCCACGTGAGCGCGCCCTCCACGGTGTAGAGAGACTGGTCGAAGGCCTCGACTTCCGTGCGGTGCTCGCCGAAGATCCCGCTCACGCCCAGATCCAGGTCCAGGGACGGGGAGAGCTGCCAGAAGCCGTTGAGATGTCCCAGGTAGCTGGGCTTCTCGGACTCGCCGAAGAGGTTCGCGTTCTCGCTCCGGGTCACCTGGAACCAGGTCTCGTACGTGCCTCCCAGGTCGACGGGCAGCATCCAGTGCAGGGACGCCCCGGTCTGGGAAAGGGACTCCTCCCCGATGAAGGCGGTGTGGGGGAGCGAGCGGTTCTGGAAGGGAAGCGCATGGGCGTGCCAGCGGTTCAGCGTGCCGAAGCGCTGGAAGAACTTCCCCAGCTTGACCCCGACGCCTCCGGGGATCCCGACCCACTCCACGTAGCCCTCCTCGATGACGAAGCCACCGCCGCCGCCTTCCTCGCCACCACCGTGTCCGTGACCGTGGCCGTCCCCCTCGGCGAAGGGAATGATCTCCGGGCCGGCCACGTGGTGCGAAGCGAAGATCTTGGCCCGGGAGAAGGGATCCAGCGACGACTGGAGCGAGAGCTCGAACTCCCGGGGGCTGAAGTTGTTCGCATCGGGGTTGTTCGTGTCGATCTGCCCGAAGACGTCGGCGTTGAGGCTGATCTCCGGATTCAGCGCCTGGAGCGAGCGCTGCCGACCGACGAACTCCTGCTCCTCTTCCTCCGGCTCCCCTTCCTGGCCGCCCGCGGCCTCTTCTCCTCCGCCGGCGGCGTCGGCGGCCGCCGCGCGGAGGCGCTCCAGGGCGCCGCCGGCCTCCTCGGCTTCGGCCTCCTCGCCCTCGGCCTGGAGCT
>CAZMPV010000367.1:0-3313 GCA_964567985.1 uncultured Gemmatimonadaceae bacterium | reverse complement strand
TCCGGTGAGCTCCGGGCGGGCGGACCCGTGGATCCCGGGCGGACCGTCGTCGTCGGCGGATTTCCCGAGCTCCTGGACCGGGGCGTGCGGGTCGGGGACCTGGAGGTCTCGGAGCGGGCCTCCTTCGCCGCCGCCCGACACCCCCGGACGGCCGTCGGCTTCGGCGGTGAGGGCAGGCTCTGGCTCGTCGTGGTGGACGGGCGCCAGGGCGCCTACTCCCAGGGGATGAGTCTGCCGGAGCTGACCGAGCTCTTCGAGGCCCTCGGCGTGGAGGAAGCGGTGAACCTGGACGGGGGAGGCTCGTCGGTCCTGGTGGTCGGTGGCGCGGCGGTGAACCGCCCCTCGGACGAGACGGGCGAGCGTCCGGTGGTGAACGCCCTGGTCCTGGTCCGGGACGACGACTACTGCCGGATCCGGCGGAGCGGGACGGGAAGCGAGGGACTCATTCGCTAGCGGAGGCCTCCCGGATCGCACGGTCCAGGTCCGCGATCAGGTCCTCGGGCCGCTCGAGGCCCACCGACATGCGGAGCAGGCCGTCGGAGATCCCGGCCGCCCGGCGGCGCTCGGCCGGGACCGAGGCGTGGGTCATCGACGCCGAGTGCTGGATCAGGGTCGCCACGTCGCCCAGGGAGACGGCCAGGGTGCAGAGCTCGAGGGCGTCCACCATCCGCCGGGCCTCCTCCAGGGTCGCCATCTCGAAGGCCACCATCCCCCCGTAGCCCGCCATCTGGCGCCGGGCCAGCTCGTGCTGGCCGTGGCTCTCCAGCCCCGGGTAGTGGACCCGCTCGATCCGGGGGTGGTCTTCGAGCCACCGGGCCAGGGTGAGGGCGCTCCGATTGTGGCGCTCCATCCTCAGGGGGAGGGTCCGGATGCCCCGAAGGACCAGCCAGGCGGCGTCCGGAGCGACGACCCCGCCCAGATTCTTCACCGTCTCCCAGCGGACCCGCTCCAGGAGTGTGGAGGGTCCCGCGAGGACACCGGCCACCACGTCTCCGTGGCCGCCCAGGTACTTGGTGGCGCTGTGGACCACCACGTCGATGCCGTGCTCCAGGGGACGCTGGTTCATCGGGGTGGCGAAGGTGTTGTCGGCCACCGTCAGCACGTCCCGCTCCCGGCCGATCCCGGCCACCGCCTCGAGGTCCGCCAGGTCCAGGGTCGGATTCGCCGGAGACTCCACCCAGAGGAGCGCCGTCTCGTCCCGGACCGCCTCGGCGTACGCTTCGGGTCGTCGGCCATCCACGTACGAGACCGTGACGTTCCGGCCGGCCAGAACCCCGTCCAGGAGGGAGCCCGTGGTGGCGTAGAGGGCCCGGGGGGCCACCACGTGGCTTCCCGGCTCCAGGACCGTGAAGAGGAGGCTCGAGACGGCGGCCATCCCCGAGGCCAGCGCGAGACCGGCCTCCGCCCCCTCGAGCCCGGCGACGGCCCGCTCGAGGGTGGCCTGGGTGGGGGAGCCCATGCGCCCGTAGAAGAAGCCCGGCTCCTCGCCTTCGTGGACGGCGGCCCCCCGGGCGGCGCTCTCGAAGCCGAAGGCCGAGGAGCGGTCCAGGGTGGGGGCGAGGCCCCGGTGCGGTCGGTCGGCCTCCATGCCCGCGTGGACGGCCCGGGTGTAGAGCGGGTCTTCCGGGGTTCGGTCCTCCGGCCGTTCAGGCACAGCACACCTCCGGGGCGGCGCTCCCGTCCTCCAGGACCGCGTCCACCGAGCAGACCCCGGTCTCGGGGAGCTCCAGCTCCACCCGACGGGCGGCTTCCTCGTCGCCGTCCAGTGCCGCGGCCACCGAGCGGACCTGCTCGTATCCGGTCTTGAGCAGGAAGGTGGGCGCCCGGCCGAAGCTCTTCATGCCCACCATGTAGAAGCCGGGCTCCGGGTGGCGGAGCTCGGCCTCGCCGTGGGGCGGCACGGTGCCGCAGGAGTGGACGTTCGGGTCGATCAGGGGCCCCAGGCTCCGGGGCGCCTCGGTCACCGGGTCCAGGTCCAGGCGCAGCTCCCGGAGCATCTCCAGGTCCGGCCGGAAGCCCGTGACGGTGACGACACGGTCCGCCTCGACGTGACGTCCGTCGTCGGCCACGAGCCGGACGCCGCCGTCGCCCCGCTCGACCCGGCCGATGCGGAAGCCCGTGCGGACGTCGACCCGCCCCGACTCGACGAGCTCCCGGAGGCGGCGGCCCAGGGCGCCCCGGGCGCCGAGCTCGTCGTCCTCTTCGCCCCCGTACGCCAGCTCCGGGCTCCCGCCCCGGAGGATCCAGGTCGGACGGGTCTCGGGGGCGGACTCCCGGAGGCGGTCCAGCTCCAGGAGGACGTTGGCCGCGGAGTGCCCGGCGCCGACCACGGCGACTCGCCGGCCGACGTAGTCGTCTCGCTCGGTGCCGGCCACGTCCGGGATCCCGTAGGCGATCCGGTCCCCTGCGTCGGGCTCGCCGTCGGCGGGGAGGCCGTGGGCGCCCAGGGGCCGGGGCCGGGACCAGGTGCCGGAGGCGTCGATCACGGCCGGGGCCCGGAGCTCCCCCGGCTCGCCCCCGGGCCCCCGGAAGCGGACGAGGAAGGGGGTCTCGTTCCGGTCCACGCCCTTGAGCCGGTCCCGACCCTCCCTGGTGACGCCGGTGACACGGTGCCCGTAGCGAATCCGGGTCCGGAGCGCCGGGTGCTCGGCCAGGGGACGGAGGTAGCGGTCCACCAGGTCGTCGCCGGTGGGGTGGAGCTCGGGGTCGGGAGCCTTCCACCCGGCACCTTCCAGGAGCGCCACCGCGGCGTCGTCGAGGCAGAGCCCCCACGGCGAGAAGAGGCGGACGTGACCCCACTCCCGGACGGCGGCGCCGGCCTCGGGACCCGCCTCCAGGACCCGGACCGGCCGGCCCCGGCGAAGGAGGTGGGCCGCGGCGGCGAGGCCGACCGGGCCCGCGCCGATCACGACGGTGGGGTGGGAAATTTCGGGAGCACAGCAGGTGGAATCGCTCATGGGGTTCTCTCGACCTTCGTCGGTGGCATCAGCAGCAGTTGGTCAGGAGCCGGACCAGGTCGGAGACCATCTCCGGCCGGACCCGGTAGTAGACGTGCCGGTCCTCCTTCCGGCTCTCCACCAGGCCGGCCCGGCGGAGCCGGTCGAGGTGGTAGGAGACGGTGGGGGCCGGCACGTCCACGGCCTCGGTGATCTCTCCCGCCGGCGCCTCCTCACCCTTGCGTGCCAGGTAGAAGAAGGCCTCCAGCCGGGTGATCTGGGCCAGGGCCTTGAAGGCCCGGACGTGCTCCTCCCGGGCGACGAGGGCCCGGGTCTGCTCGATTGTCGTTTCCATATTTCCAAGAATATGGAAATAT
>CAZMPV010000366.1:0-3318 GCA_964567985.1 uncultured Gemmatimonadaceae bacterium | reverse complement strand
AGGCCACCAGGACGCCGGTCCCCAGGAGCAGGAACGCCGTGATCAGGATCCAGCGGAGCACGCTGCGGAATCTCCGGCTCGGAGGCGAAAGGGGCGGCGAAGGCGGCCTTCGAGAAGATGACGGGCCGGCGGGATCGTGTCGAGGCTCCCGGTCACTCCTCCACGGAGTCCAGCACCCGGCGGATGAACTCGTTCATGTGCTCTCGGCCGTCGACCCAGCGGGTCACGGTCACGATGTCGTGCTCGGGATCCACCCAGATCACGTTGGTGCTCCCGGCGCCCAGGGCGAAGAAGCTCGACTCCGGGGCCGCCGGGAAGAGCTCCCGGTTCGTGTTGAGCCACCACATGAAGCCGTAGTCGGCCTGGACCTCCGACGGGGTGGTCGCCCGTTCCACCCAGGAGGCGGGGAAGATCCGCTCGTCGCCCCAGAGGCCCTCCCGGAGGAAGAGGAGCCCGAAGCGGGCGTGGTCCCGGGTGGAGATGAAGAGCCCGCCACCCCAGTGCCCCCCGCCGGAGACCGACTGCATCCGGAGGCCGTCCAGGTCGACCCACGAGGTCCGGTAGCCGTGCCAGCGCCACGTGGTGCTCGCTCCGATCGGCTCCATGACCCGCTCCCGGAGCACCTTGGGCAGCGGCCGACGCCAGACGTGGAGGAGGGAGTAGGCCAGGAGGTTCACCCGGACGTCGTTGTACTCCCAGAACGTGCCCGGCTCCCGGATCTCGCGATCCACCCCCTCCCGGCGGTCGGCCACGTCGGGCTTGCCGAAGAGCGTGCCGGTCCACTCGCTGGTCTGGGTCAGCAGGTGCCGCCAGGTGATCGGGGCGTCGTGCTCGTCGGCGAAGAGGCTGTCGGGCGCGTAGGGGGCGACCCGGTCCTCCACGCTCCGGATCCGTCCGTCGGCCAGGGCGAGGCCGGCCGTCGTCGACAGGTAGCTCTTCGTCACGCTGAACGTCATGTCCACCCGCTCGGTGTCGCCCCACTCGGCCACGATGTAGCCGTCCTTGAGGACGATCCCGTTCACCTCGCCCCGGGGCTTCGTCGGCCCCACGATCTCCTGGTGGGGGATGCCGGCGAAGCGCTCCCGGAGCCAGGGGCCCGGCTCCTCGGGCAGGTCGGTCTCGTGGGCCAGGGTGTAGTCGACGGCGTCCTGGAGGCGTTCGGGGTCCATGCCGAGCTCGGCCGGCCGGCGGGTTTCCCACGCCAGGTCGGGAGGGGGGACGTAGGCCTCCTCGGCGGCCTCTCCGTCCGGCGGCGAGGCCGGCGCGCAGGCGAACAGGAAGACGACGACCGCGCGAGACGCGCGGCGTCGCAGTCCGGGAGATCGCATGGGGGTCCGATCCTCTGGGGGAGCGGTTCCGGGGGGGCGGAGCCGTTCCGGCGATCCTGAACGTACGCCGGACGGGGGAGCCGTGCGAGGGTGCGGGATCGGCGGTCGGGGCCGTAGGTTCCTGGGCACGACCTCCAACCCGCACCCGTTGCCATGACCCCAGTCGCCGTCGCCGCAAGCTCACCCATGGCCGCCGACGCCGGGCTCGATGCCGCCCGGGACAGCGGAAACGCCGTGGACGCCGCGGTCGCCGCCACGCTGGTCTCCCTCGCCACCGAGACCGTGGTCGCCTCCCTCGGGGGAGGCGGCTTCGTCACAGTGTGCGGACCGGGCGAGGAGGCCGTCACCATCGACGGGTACGTGGAGATGCCGGGCCGCGGGGTGGACGAGGAGGCGATCGGCGGGGGCGCGCGGCCCGTGGAGATGTCCTACGGGGGCGGCACTCCCACGACCATCGGGCACGGCTCGGTCGCGACGCCCGGCATCCTCAAGGGCCTCGACGTCGTCTGGAAGCGCTACGGGAGCCTCCCCTGGGCCCGGCTCGTCGAGCCCGCCCGGACCCTGGTCGAGGAGGGCTTTCCCCTGACGCCCTCGGCGCATCACTACCTGGAGCACTCCCACGAGGTGATCTTCGGCTGGCATCCCGGGGCCCGCGCCATCGTCCACGACGACGACGGCGAGCTCCGGAACGCCGGGGAGCGCATCTCGATTCCCGAGCTCGCCGGGACGCTGGACGAGATCGCCCGGGAGGGGGCCGAGGCGATGTACACGGGCGGGCTGGCGGAGCGGATCGCCGACCACGTCCGGGAGAACGGCGGGATCCTCACCAGGGAGGACCTGGCGGCCTACCGGGTCCGGGTCCGGAAACCCCTCCACTCCCGGGTGAACGGCTGGGCCGTGGCGACGAATCCGCCCCCGGCGATCGGCGGTGCCACGCTGACGGCGATGCTCATGCTCATGGAGGACTTCCCCAGGGACGGCTGGAGCCCGGCCGACCTGGAGCGGCTGATCCGGGTCCAGCACGCGGTCCGGGACTACCGGGTCCGGGAGCTCGACCGGAGCGAGGACCTGATGAAGGACGTGCTCCGGATCCTGGAGGAGCCGGCCTACGGCGAGCTCCGGCGCATCGTCGAGTCCCCCTCCACCGTCCACACGTCCACGGTGGACGCCGAGGGTCGGGCCTGCTCGATCACGGCCTCCACGGGCTACGGATCGGGGGTCGTGCCCCCGGGAACCGGCGTCTTCCTGAACAACTGCCTGGGCGAGCACGAGCTGAACCCCCGGGGGCTGCCGTCCTGGCCGGTCGGCGCCCGCCTCCCCTCGAACATGGCTCCGACGATCGCCCGGGCGGAGGACGGCTCGGTCCTGGCCGTGGGATCGCCGGGGGCGGGGCGGATCACCACTGCGATCCTCCAGACGCTGCTCAACTTCCAGCGGCTGGGGATGTCGCTCGAAGACGCCGTCGCCCACCCCCGGCTCCACGTCGAGCTCGAGGGCGACGACGTCCGGGTCGCCCACGAGCCCGGCCTGGCGCTGGAGGGCCTGGGCTGGAAGCTCCGGCCCTTCGACGGGATCTCGATGTTCTTCGGAGGCGTGGCCGCGACCCTGGGCCGGGCCGACGGGAGCTTCTCCGTGGCCTCGGACCCCCGGCGGGAGGGGGGAACGGGCGTGGACCGGGCCAGCGTTTGAGGGGGCGACCGGCGGTGCTCAGCTCCCGAAGAGCCCGAGCTGCTCGCCGTCCCGGGGCGGCCGCCGGAAGGCCGCCGTCGAGAGTGGCCGATCCTCCTCGTTCAGTCCGAGCCGGCGGCAGGTGACCTCGAAGAGCTGGCGGATCTGCTCGGCGTAGGGGCCTTCGCCCTTCATGCGGGTCCCGAAGCGCGGGTCGTTCAGCTCCCCGCCCCGGAGGGAGCGGAGCCGGTTGAGGACCTTCTCCATCCGGTCCGGGAAGTGGTCGTCGAGCCAGCGGGCGAAGAGGTCCTTCACCCCGTGG
>CAZMPV010000365.1:0-3319 GCA_964567985.1 uncultured Gemmatimonadaceae bacterium | reverse complement strand
GCTGGAGCCCGTGGATCCGCCGCCGGGGACGCCGATCGGGGATGGGGTGCCGGGGGCCGACTGACAGGCCTGGTCCCCTGGGACCATGGGACCGCCCCGGACCTCCCGGTAGCGTGGAGGCGCCTCACCGATCCGCGCTCGAGACCGTGGCGCTCCAGGAGGAATGGAATTAACATGATATTAAGTGTGTTTATCATGTCCTCCGTCGAGCTGACCCATCCCATGATCACTGCCACCGACGTTTACTCCCTGACGGACTTTCAGCGGAACGCGCGCGACCACATCGAGCGACTCCAGCAGACCGGACGGGCCGAGATCCTCACCGTGAACGGCCGGTCAGAGGTCGTGGTCCAGAGCGCCGAAGCGTATCAGGAACTCCTGGACGTCGTGGATCGGGCCGAGAGCGTCCTGGGCATTCATCGAGGACTTCTGGACCTCCGGGAAGACCGGGCCGACGACCTGGAGGACGTAATGGAGGTTCTCCGCTCAGAGCTGGCCGAGGACGTTGGAGATGCGGGATAGACCCAGACGCTACGTGTATTCCCCGATCGATGTCCCCGGGCTCCCGAGGACGAGGTCTTCCCCCGCACGATCCGTCAGCTCCTGGTCGACCCCTACCGAGTCCTTTATACCGTGCATGGAGAGCACGTGTGGGTCCTTCACGTTCGTCACCAGAGACGGAGGGACGTCGGTCCCGACGACTTGGGGAAGGTGCTTTGAGGGAGAGAGGCCACTGTCCGACTAGACGCTCAGCCCGAGGTTGAGCGAGCGGATGAAGGTGAGCCGGGTTCGGCTGTCGGCGGCGTCCGACGAGATCGAGGAGATCGAGCCTGTGGGGGGCTGAAGGGCGCGCGCCGTAGGCCTACGGTTCCCCGTCCTCTTCCCCGTACAGGTCGCCGAGCTCGACCAGGCGGATCCGGTCGTTCTCGGAGGCCAGCGCCCGAAAGTCGTCGGTGAAGCCGGCCGCCGAGACGTAGAGGTGGCGGGTGGCGGGCTCTTCCGGGAGCGCCGAGTGGGCCCACCCCTGCCCGGACGCGGCCAGGGCCTCCAGCTTGCGGACCAGGTCGGTGTGGAGTGAGGGTCCGACCGGGGTCGATGACCACTTCACTTCTCCAGTGAGCGTCCCGCCGTCTTCCAGCCGGGCGACGATGTCGATCTCCACGGATCTGCGGCTTCGATCCTGTCCTTCCCAGCGGGCCCACTCCGTGGCGCCCGGAAGCGTCCACCGCTCGTGCATTCGCACGAAGGCCTCCCGGCAGATGCTCTCGAACGCCTTCCCCATGTAGGTGTCCAGGTCGGGGGCGATCTTCGTGTCCCATACCTCGAGGGGCTCCTGGAGCTCGAGCCGGCTGCGGACGCGGTCCACGAAGTGGTACCAGAACCGGACGGCGTGGTCCGAGATCCGGTAGCGGAGCGGCGCGTTCGAGGGCGCGCCGTAGTTCCGCTCGGACCAGATCAGACCCAGGTCTTCGAGCCGGTCGAGGATGTGCCGAACGGTCTCGGGGCGGTGCTCCAGACCGGTCCCGGTCGCGATCTCGTTCCGCTCGGTGCGGCCCCGGGCCACGGCGGTCAGGACCGCTCGGTACTCGGCGGGCTTCCGGATCCCCTTCTCCTGCTCGATGACGTTCTCCAGGGGAACGCGGACCGGGCCTCCGGGCGCGAGCATGGTCCGGCAGACGGCTTCGCCGAGGGGTTCGCCTCGGCGGATGGCGTCGAGGTACTGGGGGGTACCGCCGAAGATCCCGTACACGACGGTGGCCTCCCGTACGGACCGGTCGGGCACCATCCGGCGGGCGTCGAGGTAGTCGAAGGGCTCGAGCCGGTGGGACCAGTCGAAGCGTCCGTACAGGGGCTGATCCGAATCCCGGAGCTGGGCCATGGTGGAGATCTCGGAGCCGCAGAGGACCATGGTGAGCTCGGCGTTGCCCAGCTCCCGATCCCACACCGCGACGAGTTGGGAGGCGGCGTCGTCCGCGCCGCCCAGCAGATACTGGAACTCGTCGAGCACCACGATCAGCGGCTCGTCACGGGCTAGCTGCACGAAGAGACGGTAGACGGTCCGCCAGCTCGGGAAGTCCTCGGGCTCCAGCGGCCGTCCCGTCCAGTCGGTCAGGTCGCGGATCAGGTCCAGGCGGTTCATGCCCGGCGTGGAGTCGGCCGCGAGGAAGTAGAAGACGCGTCGGTCCGGCCAGGAGCGGTCCAGGAGGTAGGTTTTTCCGAGGCGACGCCGACCGAAGAGGAGCCCCAGGGCCGACCCGGGCCGATTCGCGAGCTCCTGTAGCGCCTCGCGTTCCCGTTCCCGGTCCACGAGGGTAGCCGCAGACTCCGGCATGACGCTCTCCCGGCCCATATAGTGTTACTACGTTACCATGTAATCGTATTTACATGTAACCATGTTGACACGCAAGTGCCAGGGCTCCGGAGTAACGCCTTCCCCCTACCGACGCCCCACAAGCTCCCGGAGCGAGTCCGCCGGCATCGGCGCCGTCGCCGTAACCAGCACGTCTCCCCGCCGCACCGACACGGTCGACATCCCATCCGCCTGGTCCTCGGCCGGCATCGCCCCCTCGGCCCGCCGCTGGACCATCGTCAGAACCGTGCCCGGCCCGACCGCCTGACGGACCCGAACGGCCGGAGCCCCCTCGAGCTCTCCGATTTCCACCGCCAGGACCTCGAGCCCCGGCACGACCAGAACGTCGAACCCGACCTCTTCCTCCGCGGCCGCCCGGGAGACCGACCTCCACGCCCCCGAGGCCTCCCGGTCCTCCCGGGCTTCCCGCCCCGCCCGGGCCGAAGGGGCGGCCTCGACCGTCATCTCCTCCAGGGCCACCGCCTGCTGCGGGAGCTGGAAGCTCGCAGACACGGTGTCACCCTCCCCCGGCGCGACCTGTCGCGTGGCGGCGTCGTAGCCGATCCGCTGGGCGGTGACCGAGATGCCGGAATCCGACGAGGCGAGGGCTTCGGGCACCTCGAGGGAGAAGCTCCCGTCCTCATCCGTGAGGCTTCCCGCCTCGCCGTCGGCCGCGACGACCTGGGCCGACGCCAGGGGCTTCCCCTCTTCGTCCGTCACGCGACCGCGTACCACCCGGGTTTCCGTGGTCGGTGTGACTGGCGTGGCCGGCCTGGCCAAAGCGGGCTGATCGGCTTGGGTGCGGCGCTGGTCGGTCTCGGCGTCCCGGGCCCGGGCGGTGTCCGGCGCTGCGGCGACCTGCGGTTCCTCCTCCGCGGCGTCTGCGGCTCCGGACGGCGCCTCGACCGCCGCCGGCTCCGACGACCCCGACTCCACGGCCACCCGCTCGCCCCGCGACAGCTCGTTCGT
>CAZMPV010000364.1:0-3320 GCA_964567985.1 uncultured Gemmatimonadaceae bacterium | reverse complement strand
TGGAGTTTAATGGAGATGAGGTCCGAGGCAAGGGTGGGCGCGCACACGATGAAGGATTGACAACAAATGCATTTATGAGAAATATATCTCTGTGGAGTCGGTCGGCGGTGAACGGTCGTGGCGGCGCGCGGACGGAGGCGAGGCGGCCATACGGTGGCCACAGAGGGGGGATGACGATGAGGACGACTGCGCCGGAGAGATCGAGAGCCCGGACGGAGCCTTCGGTCCGGTCGTGGGTGGCGATGGTGATCGCCTGTCTGGGCCCCGCCTGCGCCCTGGCCGCCCAGGACGCGTCGACGCTCGAGGCCGTGCCGTACGTGGCCGATCCCCATCCGGAGCAGGTCCTGGATTTCCACTGGCCGGAGGGTGGGGCCGCCTCGACCGTGCTCTTCATCCACGGAGGCAGCCTCCGCGAGAGCGGGGAGCGGCGGGACTCGCCCCGCTACCGGCGGGTGTGTGAGCCCTTCGTCCTTGCCGGGATCGCCTGCGCTACCACCGACTACCGCCTCGCCCCGACATTCCAGTGGCCCACCATGCCCCGGGACCTGGTCTCGGCGGTGACGAAGGTCCGGGAGCTGGTCGCGGAGCGGGGTGGGGACCCCGACCGGCTCTTCCTCTTCGGCCACAGCTCCGGATGCACCCTCGCCGCCGTCGTCGCCACCGACATCAGCCATCTCGAGGAGGTCGGGCTCGGCCCCGGGAACCTCGCGGGCGTCATCCCCATGGGCTGCGTGCTGGACAACCACGACGCGGCTCTCCGGGGCGTCGAGGCCGACGACATCCGGGGGTGGTTCTCGGAACAGAGCGGGGATCGGGAGCGCTTCGGCACGCCGGAGAACCTCCTGGCGTCGATCCCGTCCTTCTTCGTCGGCGCCCACGTGCCCCCGACGCTGGTCGTCGTGGCCCGGGCCGAGCGCTTCTTCCCGTCGATCCTGGAGCAGGGAGCCCGCTTCGTCCGGCGTCTCCTGGAGGCCGACGTCCCGGCCGATCTCGTGATCGTCCCCGGCACCCACCGGAGCAGCATCGAGGAGCTGGGTCGCCCGGGGGATCCCGCCTTCGAAGCCATCGAGTCCTTCATCCGGAACCCCGGCGCGACCGGCGGTCGCTGAACCGGGATCCACCGAGAGGAGTCCGCACCATGCCATCCCCCTCGCCCGACGCGGTCCAGGACCACCTTCCCCTCACGCACATCTCCTTCCACGTCCTGGTGGCCCTGGGCGACCGGCCGCTGCACGGCTACGGGATCCTCAAGGAGATGGAGGACGAGAGCGGGGGCGCGCTGACACCCAGCACGGGCTCCCTCTACCTGGCGCTTCAGCGCATGGAGGAGGAGGGGCTCATCGAGGAGTCCCCCGAGCGGCCCGACGAGGACGACGACGCCCGTCGCCGGTACTACCGGCTGACGTCCCTGGGCCGGACGGTGGCCCGGGCCGAGGCCTCCCGCCTGGCGTCCCTGGTGGGCGCCGCGGCCCGGGCGGGCCTCGCCCCGGACGACGGGGCTTCCGGGGCTCCGGGGTCGGCGGGGGACGCGCCGTGAGCGCCCGAGGATCGGGGGGCGGAATCGTGGAGGGGCTCTTCCGGGCGCTCCTCCTCGTCTATCCGTCGCGCTTCCGCCGGCGCTACGGCGAGGAGATGCTGGAAGTCTTCCGCCGGCGTCGTCGGAGGGTGCGCCGGGAGCGGGGCCGGACGGCGGGGCTCGTCTTCGACGCTCGGGAGCTCCTCGGGCTCGTCTGGGGCGGCGTCCGCTCCCGGGCGGGCGGCCCGGGGGACGACGACCGGCGTCCCGGCCCGGAGAGGCGATTCCTCGCCGGAGACGCCGGAGGGCTCCTCGGGGGCGGCTCCTTCGCGCAGGATCTGCGCGCGGCCGCTCGCACCCTGGCGCGCTCCCCCGGGTTCACCCTGCCGGTCGTGGCCGTCCTGGGCCTCGGCATCGGGGCGAACACGGCCGTCTTCTCCGCCGTGGACGCGGTCCTTCTCCGGCCCCTGCCCTTCGACGCCCCGGACGAGCTCGTCATGCTCTGGGAGAAGAACCCCGAGCGAGGGTGGTACGAGCAGACGGCGGCGCCCGCCAATGTCCTCGACTGGCGGGAGCGGGTCGACGCCTTCGAGGACGTGGCCGGCTACGAGGACTTCGCCGAGACGGCCGCCCTCACCGGCGACGGCGAGCCGGAGCAGATCGGCATGGGAAGCGTGACCGGGAACTTCTTCACGGTCCTGGGCGTCGAACCCCTGGTCGGACGCACGCTCCGCTGGGAGGAGACGTGGACCGACGCCCCCCGGGTGGCGGTCCTCTCCGAGTGGTTCTGGCGGCAGCGCTTCGGGGCCGACCCGGGGGTCGTCGGCCGCACGCTGACCCTGGACGGCAACTCGGTGGAGGTCGTGGGGGTGGTGCCGTCGCCCCTCCGGATCCTCGGCGAGGAGCCGGCCGTCTGGTACCCGGCCCGCTGGAACCGGGAATCGGTGGCCGCGACCTGGTTCCGCCGGGCCCACTGGGTCCGGCCGATCGCGCGCCTCGGGGACGGGGTCTCCCCGGAGCAGGCCAGGGCGGAGCTCGAGACCGTGGCCGCACGCCTCCAGGTGGAGCACCCGGAGACGAACCGTCTCATGGGCGCCGGGATGACCCCGCTCCACGACTTTCTGGTCGGTGACCGGAAGCCGGTGCTCCTGCTCCTCCTCGGCGCGGTCGGCACGCTGCTTCTGCTGGCGTGCACCAACGTGGCGACCCTCTTCCTGGTCCGGACCGCCGAGCGGCGCCGGGAGCTCGCCGTCCGGACCGCGCTGGGGGCCGGCCGCAGGCGGCTCCTGCGACAGATCCTGGCCGAGGGCGGCCTCGTCGCGGCGGCCGGCGGGGTGGTCGGCGTCCTGGTGGGGATCGCGGGACTCGAGGCCCTGGACGCCCTCCGGCCGCCGGAGCTGGTGGCGGGGGCGACCCTGGGACTAGATCTGCGGGTGCTGGGCTTCACCGCGGCGATCTCGGCCGCCAGCGTCCTCCTCTTCGCCCTCCACCCGGCGCTTCGGGTCATGAAGCTGGACCCGGCGGGGGGTCTGAAGGCGGGGAGCCGGACCGAAGGAGGGACGGGAGCCGGCTTCACCGGCGGCGGCACGCTGGTGGCCGCGGAAGTGGCCCTGGCGGTCCTCGTCCTGGCCGGGGCCGGGCTCCTCACCCGGAGCTACCTGAACGTCAGGAGCGTGGACCCGGGCTTCGACTGGGAGAACCGGATCACCGCCACCGTCTCCCTCCCCGGATCGTCCTACGACACGGACGACGAGGTCGTCGGATTCTACCGGACGCTGCTGGAGCGGCTGGAGGCGCTCCCGGG
>CAZMPV010000363.1:0-3321 GCA_964567985.1 uncultured Gemmatimonadaceae bacterium | reverse complement strand
TCCGGGCCTCGGCCCGCTGGACCAGGACCCACGCCTCCTGGTTCCGGGCGTCGGCCCTCCGCTCCCGGAGGCGGATCTCGGTCCCGAGACGCCTCCGGAGGATCCGGGCGATGTCCTCGGCGAGCCGGTCCCGGAGGTTGAGCACGTCGTCCAGGGGCGCCGTGAGGGTCGTGCTCTCCACGTGACGCCCCGTGGTCGCGTCGATGAGCTGGGCGGTGACCTGCAGGCTGTCCCCGGTCCCGGTCACCGCTCCCTCCACGTACGCCCCCACGTCCAGTGAGGCGAGGAGGCTGTCGAGGCTCACCTCCCCGTCCCGGTAGCGCTTCACGGCGTTGCGGGACGGGACCTCGAGCACCGGGACCTGGGTCAGGTGATGGATCAGCTCGTCGGTGAAGCCCGCGGCGACGGGACCGAGGTTCTGGTTCGGACTGTGATCGTCGAAGTAGAGAACGGCGATGTTTCTGAGATCGGCCGGTTCGTCCTGGGCCGGCGCTTCCGGAAGGGTGGCCTGGAGGACCACGAAGGTGCCCAGGAGGACTACCGCGAGGGCCCCCAGCCCGACGGCCATCCGACGGGTCGTGGTCTCGTGCACCCAGCGGGGACCCCAGTAGTCGTCCTCGGTCTCGCCGAGGGCTTCGCTCTCCTGGAGCCAGGCGACGGAGACCACCAGGACGAAGCCCACGGCCCCGAGCCCGAGCCCGGTGACGAAGACCCACTCGGGGAGGAGCCCACGCTCGATGAGCATGTCCACGGCCTGGAGGCCGGCCCAGGCGGCCGCCAGGTAGATCGCCGCCACCTGGACCACGTCCCGGGACTTCAGCTTCCCCAGGACGCGCCCCGTCCAGAATCCCCCGCTCAGAGGAGCGGGACTCGAGGGCTCCCCGGCGGCCCTGAGCTCCGATTCCGCCCGGCGGGCCAGGCGATCGAGGTGCGCCGCAGCCGCCTCCCGCCAGCGGCTCCAGCCATCGGCGGGAAGAGCCACGTCCGCCAGGAAGGGACCGCCGTGGAGCCGGTCCGCCGTCACCCAGTCTCCGTCGGCCGCGGCGTCCTCGAGACGCTGGGCATCACACCGGACCGTCCCTTCCCTGCACCGGAGGCGCCCCCCTTCCTCGACCAGGACGTCCTCGCCGGCCTCCTCCCGGACGGTCCGGAGGGCGTCGTCGAGGGCGTCCTGCCGCGCCTCCTCGTCTCCCGGCCAGAGGGCGAGCAGGCGCTCCCGGGAAGAGGCTCCCTCCATGCAGAGGTGGACGAGGAGAGCGAACGCCTCCGGATGTGCCAGGAGGTCGTCCAGGGGCTCGCCGTCGCGGCGTGCCGCGGCGGGGCCCAGTGTATGAAGGTCGATCATCGCGCAGCCCCCCGCGCGCTGCCGAAATGCGCTGAAGGGATTTGGCGCACCTCTGTGATTGTACATCAAATAGGCGACGCTTCCGAGCCCACGCAAGCATGATCCGGTATCCTTCGGAGCCTCCGGCGACCGTGCCGAAGCCGGCTTCCGGGGCCCTCCGGGACCTTCCGGGTTGCGCCGGAGGGCCTCCGGCTTCCTCATGTGAAAGTGAAGCTCACCTCCGATCCGGGAGCCACGATCCATGGGCATCCGTCTTCTCGTCTGCTCCGCCGCCCTCGTCCTGCTGCCCCAGGGCTCCGGCCTCGGGGCCCAGCTCCTCAGCCAGTCCGACCTCACCCTGGACGACGTCGATCCCCGGTGGGAGATGACCCTGGACCACCTGGCCACGGACGACAGGTGGATGGGGCTCGCTCCGCGGAACGTCACCTGGTCGCCGGACGGCGAGCGCCTCTACTTCCAGTGGCGGGAGGATCCGGAGCCGGGCCAGCGGGCCGACGCCGATCCCTGGTACGCGGTGGACCGGGAGGGGACCGAGGCACGGATGCTCAGCGACGAGGAGGCTGCCCGAGTGCCCAGGGGGATCGTCTGGTCCGCGGACCGGAGCCGGGCGGCGTGGAGCCACGAGGGCACCCTCTTCGTCTGGGACGCCGACGCCGGGCTCCGCACGCCCGTGACGCTGGACGAGGAGCTGGGCGACGTCCACCTCTCGGCCGACGGGGGACGGGTCTTCTTCGCCACCGCCGGCACCTCCTGGTTCTTCGAGGGCGGGAGCGGAGGCGAGAACGGCGACCTCTGGGCCTACGAGGTCGAGGAGGGCCGGCTCCGGCAGGTGGCCCGGGCCGTCACCGAGGCCTCCGAGGACACCACCGATGCCGGCAGGTGGCTCGCCGAGCAGCAGGCCGAGCTCATGGAGACGATCACGAAGCGGAGGCGGGACCGGGAGGTCGCGGACTCGATGGAGCGGGTCCGGACGCCGGCTCACGTCCAGCGGATCCCGGTTCCCGACGGGGTGACGGCCAGGAACCTGCGCCTGAGCCCCGACGGGCGACACGTGACCTTCCAGTGGGTGAAGGAGGCCCCCGGCGATCACCGGACCGAGTACATGCAGTTCGTGAACGAGTCGGGCTACGCCGAGGTCCAGCGTGCCCGGCCGAAGGTGGGCGAGCCCATGGCCACCTTCCGGATGGGCATCGTCGAGGTCGATCCGGACGTTCACCCGGACTCGGTGGAGATCACCTGGGTGAAGGACGACGCCTGGGCGGAGGCGCCGGAGGGCGAGCCCGCCGACTCCGCCGACGAGGAGGGCCGCGCGACGATCGTCCACGGCCCCTGGTACGGCCCCACCGGGGAGACGGCCGTCGTCCAGGTGCTGTCCATGGACCACAAGGACCGCTGGATCGCCACCCTCGACCTCGAGACCGGCGAGACCCGCCTGGTGGACCATCAGCACGAGGACGCCTGGATCGGCGGCCCGCTGGTCGGCGGCCGGTGGGCCCCCGGCTGGCTCCAGTGGCTCCCCGACGGCAGCGGCTTCGCCTTCACCTCGACGGCCACGGGCTGGTCCATGCTCCACCTGGCCGAGCGCGCCGCCGACGGGCGCTTCGAGGTGCGGCGACTCACCGACGGCGAGTGGGAGGTCCGGGACGCCGAGCTCGGGCCCGACGGCGAGTGGTGGTACCTGACGACCTCGAGGGCCCACCCGGGAGAAGAGCACCTCTACCGGCTTCCGGTCCGGGGCGGCGAGCTGGAGCGGCTCACCCGGGGCGAGGGGAAGCACGCCGCCACCGTCTCCCCGGACGGCGAGCGGATGACGACCCTCCACGAGACCATGCGTCTCATGCCGGACCTCTACCTGGTGGATCCGGAGCCGGGGGCGGAACGGATCCGGATCACCAAGTCCGGCACCGACGACTTCTACCGGATGGAGCTCCTGGACTCGGAGATCGTCACCTTCGACGACTACGACGGGAACCCGA
>CAZMPV010000362.1:0-3347 GCA_964567985.1 uncultured Gemmatimonadaceae bacterium | reverse complement strand
GGGGAGCGCGGGACGGTGTTCGAGGAGCTTTCCCGGGAGCTGAAGGAGGTCTTCGGCCGGGGGGTGGCGGGCCCGCTGCCGGACGACGACTTCGATCGGCTGGCCCGACGCGTCTTCAGGTACCAGTTCGAGTCGAATCCGGTCTACCGGCGCTTCTGCGCCGGGCGCGGGGTCGAGCCGGACTCCCTGGAGGGCTGGGCCGGCGTGCCGGCCGTGCCCACCCGGGCGTTCAAGCGGTTGCGGTTGCTCTCGACCCCGGAGGGCCGGGACGCCGAGGTGGTCTTCCGGACGAGCGGCACCACCGAGGGTCCGGGACGGCGGGGCGAGCACCACGTGCCCGAACTCTCCCTCTACCACGCCTCGCTGGTTCCGAACTTCCGGGCCCACCTCCTCGCGGACGGCGCCCGCCTCCCCCTGGTCTCCCTCGTTCCGGAGCCCGAGGAGCGGCCGGACTCTTCGCTGAGCCACATGGTCGGGGTCGTGGAGAGGGAGCTCTGCGCGGAGGGGGGCGGCTGGTTCGTCGATCCGGAGACCGGCATCCGGGAGGGGCCCCTCCGGAAGGCGCTGGCTCGCTTCGTGGACGAGGACAGGCCGATCCTGGTGGTCGGGACCGCCTTCGCCTTCGTCCACTGGATGGACGCCATGGACCGGGAGGGGTGGCGCTTCTCGTTGCCGGAGGGGACGCGGATCATGGAGACGGGGGGCTTCAAGGGCCGCTCGCGGACCCTGAGCCGGGACGAGCTCTACCGGGGAATCCGGGAGCGCCTGGGCGTGCCCCCGGAGCGGGTGGTGAACGAGTACGGCATGACCGAGCTCCTCTCTCAATTCTACGAGGCTCACCTGCGGCAGCTCCACGAGGACCGCCTCCCCGGGTCCGGGACCGACCTGCCCCGTTCGGAGGTGCCCCACCGGCCGCCGCCGTGGCTCCGGACCCGGATACTGGACCCCGCCACCCTGGAGCTCCTCCCTCCAGGGGAGCCGGGGCTCCTCTGCCACTACGACCTGGCCAACCTGGGCTCGGTGATGGCGGTCCTGACCGAGGACCTGGGCGTGGCCTCGGGGGACGACGGCTTTCGCGTGCTGGGCCGGGCCTCCGACGCCGAGCCCCGGGGCTGCTCCCTGGCCATGGACGAGCTCCTGTCCGGGGCCGGAGGTGGCGGATGAGCGCCTTCCGCGCGTGGAGCTTGCCGCCGGAGATGGACGAGCCGACGGAGACCCGGCGAGTGGTCTGCGATCCGGGGGGGAGCGACCTCGTTCATCCGGTCCTGGCTCCGGGAGAAGTGCGCGGGGTCGCCGCCCGGCTGCGGGCGGCCCGGGAGGCCGCGCTCCTGGAGCGTCCGGTGGCGTCGATCGCGGAGGCCCTCGGTCGGGTGGGACGCCGCTTCCTGGATCCCGACGACGAGCTGCGCCGGGAGGCCGTCGACGCGCTGCCCGGGGTGAACGGGATCTCCCCGGCCATGGCGCGCCTGGTCGTGGACGGGATGGCCCGGGACTGGACGGAGGAGCGGCTGGGGCGGCTCCTGGAGGCCGAGCTCGGCGACCCGGCGGTGCTCGACGGCTTCCGGGAGGACCGGAGGGTCGAAGGCCGACGGATCCGCGCCCTGGGTCCGGGGCTGAGCCTCCACGTCTCGGCGGGAACGGTGCCGGGCGTCTCGGTCACCTCGCTGATCCGGGGGCTCCTGGTCAAGTCGGCGGTGCTCGTGAAGCCGGGGCGGGGCGATGCCGTGCTCCCGGTGCTCTTCGCCCGGGGGCTCCGGGAGGAGGATCCCGAGCTGTCCGGAGCGGTGGCGGTCACGTACTGGCCCGGGGGCGAGGCCGCCGCCGAGGACGAAGCCCTCGAGGAGGCGGACCTGGTGGTGGCGTACGGCAGCGACGCGACGCTCGCGGGCCTCCGGGGGCGGTGCCCCCCGACCTCGCGCTTCGTCGCCTACCGCCATCGCCTCAGCTTCGCCATGCTCGGCCGCGACGCCCTGGCCGGGCCGGAGTCGGCTTCGGACGTGGCCGGCCGGGCGGCTCGGGCGGTGGCCGTCTTCGATCAGCGGGGCTGCGTCTCCCCGCACCTGGCCTACGTGGAGCGGGGAGGAGCCGTAGACCCGGAGGAGTGGGCGCGGGAGCTGGCCGGGGCACTGGAGCGTCTGGAGGAGGAGCTGCCGTCCGGGCCGCTCCGCTCCTCCGAGGCGTCCGGGATCCAGCAGGTCAGGGGAACCGCCGAGCTCGAGGCGGCGGCGGGCCGGGGCGCCGTACACCACGGCGGATCGGAGCCCTGGACGGTGCTCGTGGAGCCCGAGCCGGGCTTCCGACCCTCGTGCCTCGGGCGGGTCCTCCGGGTCCGGCCCGTGGACGACCTGGACCGGGGCGTCCGGGAGGCCCGGGAGGTGGGAGACCGCCTCCAGACCGTGGCCCTCGAAGGGGTCTCACCGGATCGTCGCCGGAGGCTCGCGGAAGCCCTGGCCCGGGCGGGCGCGTCGAGAATCACCACGCTCGAGCGGACGCCCTGGCCCCCGGCGTGGTGGCACCACGACGGGATGGGCGCCCTCGGGATCCTGGTGCGCTGGATCGACCTGGAAGGGGAGTGACGGAGGGGCGGTCCCGGACGCCGCCCCGGCTCCTCCTGCTCGTCCTATTCGTCGGGCTGGTGCTCGGCCCTCCAGACGACCATCTGACGCCCGCCGTTGGGGGCTTCCTCGACCCGGACGGTGAGGACGTCACCTTCGTCGATCCTCAGGTCGTCACGCATGTCCTGGGGAATCGTGATCCTCCCGCCGACCCCGACGGTGACGTCGTCGTAGTAGAGCGTCCGGTAGATGGCCATCCAGCCTCCTATGGTCTTGGAATCGAGTTCGGGTACCCGAATGTACGCGGTCGTCGTGTCCCTGCAAGCACGCTTGCGGCGAGGAATCGTACGCAGGTGAGCCGCAGCGAAGAGATCCCGCACGGGAGACTTCAAGCATCCCGGGCTCGCGCCCACTAGTCAACCCCGAAGCCCGTCGGATCGGTCCGGCGGAGCCGCATCCCGGGGTGGTCGCGGACCGGAAGAGGCCCGGGCCGCCCTCCGGACGATCGGCTTTTCCCGGGACCTCGCTACGCGCGGCCCACCCACCTTTCCGATCGGACTCCTAGGGGAGCGCCGAGCGGAGAAGGCCGACGAGATGGTGATCGTCGAAGGAGCGGGCCTTCCGCACGGCTTCCTCGAAGCTGGACTCGATGATGATCGTGGTCGTGCGGACCGCTTCCTCCTCCTCTCCGGCGTCGGCCGGCGAGAAGGCGAGGTAGCCGCGGTAGCTGTCGGGCCGCCGGGGATCGTCGTCGAAGTCCAGGTAGACGTCCCAGAAGCGGCCGTCGTGGCT
>CAZMPV010000361.1:0-3362 GCA_964567985.1 uncultured Gemmatimonadaceae bacterium | reverse complement strand
GTCGAGCTCCGGGAGCGGGTGGCCTTCCGGGGGCTCCGGCTCCGGGCCGATCCGGTGGCCGTGTCCCGCTTCGAGCCCTGGCTCACCGAGCCCCTTCCCCTGGAGGGTCGGCTCCGGGGAGATCTGACCTTGGACGGGCCCCTCGACGGGGTGAGCCTGGACGGAACGGTGACCCTCGAGGAGCCCGGCTACCGGCCGACGACGGCGGAGGTGAGCGGATCCCTCCGATTGACCGGCGGCTTCGGCGCCCGCGGCTTCGAGGCCGTGGTCGAGCCCCTCGACTGGCGTCTGGCCCGGATCGTGGCTCCGGCCCTGAAGCTCCGGGGAACGGGGCGCCTCGAGCTCGAGATCGACGGGGGGCTCGCCGAAGGCATGTCGGTCGTCGCGGAGGCGCTCCACAGGGAGCCGGGGATGCCCCCCTCGGACGTCGACGTCCAGGGCACGGTCCGGGTCGCCGACGACCGCGTCGAGCTCGACCTGGACACCGACGTGGACCGACTGGCCCTTTCAGCCCTTCGGGAGATGACTTCCGGCTTCACGCCCACCGGAGAGGTGGAAGGGTCGGTCCGGATCCGGGGTCCGCTCCCGGCCCTCGAGCTGAGCGCCGACCTGGAGTCGAGCCGGGGCCGGGTGGCCCTGGAGACGGTCTTCGACGCCACGGACCCGGCCGCCGGCTACGAGCTCGACGGGGAGTTCACCGGATTCGATCTCTCGGGCCTGGTGGACGAGCTTCCGGCGCCGACCGTCGTCTCCGGGACCCTCACGGCCCGGGGCCGGGGCTTCACCCGGGAGACCTTGAACGGGCGAGCCGAGCTCCGGCTCCGGAACAGCACCGTGGGCCGGCTGGCCGTGGATTCGGCCGGGCTCAGCGTCCGGACCGAGGCGGGGGCGCTTCGGGTGGACACATTGGAGGCGGCCACGAACCTGGGCCGGATCAGCGGCGGAGGCCGGATCGGCCTGCGGTCCGGCGCAGACGAGGGGGAGCTCCAACTCTCGCTCCGGAACGACTCGGTGGTCACCGCCCAGTCGCTGATCTACGGGGAGCGGGTCATCGCCCGGGACACCCTCACCTCCCTGGAGCGGGAGCGGCTGGTGACCGACGGGATCGACCCGGATACCCTGCCCACGGCGGCCTCGGTCGCCCTGGGCGGTCGCTACCGGGCCGACGTCACCCTCCGGGGCGGTGTCGGCTCCTTCACGGCCGAGGGGACGGCCAGCGTGGAGGAGCTCGTCTTCGGGCCCCACTTCCTCCAGGGCGGCCGGGCCACCTTCACGGCCGAGGAGCTCCCGGCGTTGGACGGGCGGCTCCTCGTCTCGCTGAGCGCGGACTCGATCCAGTGGGACGAGCGGAGCTTCATCGGTGGCGAGGCCGAAGTCGACTACCGGCGTCCCGGAGGCCGGATCACGGCCACGCTCCGCCGGAGCGAGAGCGAGGACTACCGGGCCCGGGCGGCGTTCGAAGTCGACAGCCTGGGCGGGGTGGTCCACCTGGACGAGCTCGTCATGCGCTTCGAGTCCGTACGCTGGAACCTCGGCGGGCCGGCGTCCCTCTCCTGGAGCGAGGACGCGGTCACCGTGAACGACTTCCAGCTCGTGCGTCCGGGCGAGGACGGGATGCGGATCCGTGCCGACGGCCGGCTCCCCTTCCGGGGCTCCGCCGACTTCGAGCTCGACGTCCAGCGGCTCGACCTGGCCCGGGCCGGGCGTCTGATCCAGACCGACGAGGACATCGGCGGGACCCTGGGCCTCCGGGTCCGGGTGAACGGGTCGGCGGAGGATCCGCGGATGGAGGGACGGCTCGACGTCACCGACCTCCGCTTCCGCAATATCCGCATGAGCCGGGCCTCGGGAGACCTCCGCTACCGGGACCGGAGGATTCGGGGATCCCTGGAGGCGTGGCGGGATTCGCTCCTCGCCGCCCGGGTCCAGGGAGCGGTGCCCGCCGACCTGGCGTTCCGATCCGTGGAGGACCGGATCCCCGACGACCCCGTGGAGCTCTCCGTGGCCGTGGACTCCTTCCCCCTGGCGGTCCTGGCGACGATGCTCGAGGCGGTGGAGGACGTCCAGGGCACGGTGGCCGGGGAGCTCCAGGTGGGGGGGACGACCGACGCCCTCGAGCCCGGCGGGAGCTTCCAGGTCACGGGAGGGGCCTTCTCCCTGCCGGGCCTCGGAATCCGGCCGGTGGAGATCGGCGGCGACGTCACGGTCTCCCGGGACGGGACCGCCCGGGTCGACCTGAGGGGGAGCTCCCGGGGCCAGGCGACCGTCCGGGGGACGGTGGACCTGAACCCGGTTTCCGACCCGGGCTTCGACCTCACGATCGAGGCCAGCGGCTTCCAGGCCGCGGACCGGCGAGACCTCTCGGCCCAGCTGGGGGGGCGGGCCACCCTGACCGGGAGCTTCCGGCAGCCGGTGGTTGAAGGGGCGGTGCGGGTCAGCCGGGGAAACCTCTTCCTCGAGGAGTTCGAGCGGAGCGCCCAGGTCGTCGATCTGTCGAATCCCCGGTTCTTCGACGTGGTGGACACCGCGGCCGTCGGCGGCCCCACGGTCGTGGAGGCCACCCGGAACCCCTTCCTCCAGAACCTCCGGATGAACGTGGACGTCGCCGTCACCCGGGACACCTGGCTCCGGAGCCGGGACATGAACGTGGAGATCGGCGGCGAGCTTACGATCAACTACGACCGTACCAACGAGGTCATGGTCTTCCTGGGCCAGCTCGGCGCGATCCGGGGCACCTACTCGGCCTTCGGGCGCCAGTTCCAGGTCCGGGAGGGTGCCGTGGAGTTCGTCGGCACCCCCGGGCTGAACCCGAACCTGAACATCGAGGCGCTGACCCGCCTGAGAACCAGCCAGGGTGAGCCCCTGACCATCACGGCCACGGTCTCCGGCACCCTCCTTGAGCCCCGGCTCTCGCTGTCCAGCGACGCCCAGCCCCCGATCGCCCAGTCTGACCTGGTGAGCTATCTGATCTTCGGGCGTCCGAGCTACGCCCTGGGCTCGGGGGAGAGCGCCGTCGTCCAGGGAGCGGCGGGTCAGCTCCTGGGCGCGGCCCGAGAGGCCGGCGTGACCCTGGGGCTCGGGGCCCTGGCCAACCAGCTCGGCTCGGTGGTCCGGCAGACCGGGCTCGCCGACTACTTCGCCATCACCGAGGCTCCCGGGGTCTCGGGGGCGGGCGGGGGGACCTTCGGCGGCACGGTGGCCACCACCCAGGTCGAGGCCGGCTGGTACCTCCGGCAGAACCTCTTCGGGGCCATCGTCCTCCGGCCCCTGGCCGGCCAGGAGGTGGGGGGCGGGGCGAGCCGGGATCCGGTGGCCGGCGCCCGGATCGAGTGGCACCTGGGCGACGTCTGGACGGTGGAGGG
>CAZMPV010000360.1:0-3393 GCA_964567985.1 uncultured Gemmatimonadaceae bacterium | reverse complement strand
ACCGGCTCGGTTCCCGACGGACGGACGTGGAGCCACGCCCTCCGCTCCGGCCAGCTCATGCGGAGGCCGTCGGTCTCGTCGGTCTCCGACGGCTCGAGGTCATCCTCGAGGGCCCGGTAGGCGCCGTCCAGGGCCTCCCGCGGAAAGCTCACCTTCTCCTTCACGATATGGTAGGTCGGCCACCGGGCCGCCAGCTCCGAGAGGGGCCGGTCCTCGTCCAGGAGCTCCTGGAGGAGGAGGGCCGCGCCCACCGGGGCGTCCCGGGTCAGGTGGAGCGCCGGCAGGATCACCCCGCCGTTCCCCTCCCCACCCACCACCGCGTCTTCTTCCTGCATGCGCCGTGCCACGTTGATCTCGCCCACCGGCGCCCGGACGAGGCGTCCGCCGTGGGCCTCGACCACGTCTTCCACCACCTGGCTCGTCGAGAGGTTCGTGACCACCGTCCCCGGCTCCCGGCGGAGGACGGCCGCGGCGGCCAGGGCCAGGGTGTAGTCCTCGCCCAGGGGGGTGCCGGTCTCGTCCACCAGAGAGAGCCGGTCCACGTCCGGATCGACGGCGAGGCCGATCTCGGCGTCGCTCTCCCGGACGAGCTCGCCCAGGTCGCCCAGGTGCTCTGCCGACGGCTCCGGGTCCCGGGGGAAGCGGCCGTCGGTCTCCGTCCCGATGGCGGCCACTCTGCAGCCCAGCGCCTCCAGGAGGTCGGGCATGATCACGCCGCCGGCGCCCCGGACGCAGTCCAGGGCCACCCGCAGCTCCCGCTCCCGGAGGCCCTGGACGTCCACGTGGGGGAGCTCGAGGATCCGCTCCAGGTGGCGCCGCACGGCCCCGTCGTCGGCCTCGACCTCGCCCAGGGCGTCCCAGGGGGCCCGGTCCGGATCCTCGTCGGTCAGGTGCCGTCGGAAGGCCCCCATGCGCTCGGCGTCCAGGAACATGCCGTCCCCGCCGCAGAACTTCATGGCGTTCCACTCCGCCGGGTTGTGGCTCGCCGTCACCGCGATCCCCCCGGCCGCCCCCGCGTCCTCCACGGCCAGGAGCAGGGTCGGCGTGGGCACCACGCCGAGCTCCACGACCCGGCACCCCACCGACTGGAGCCCGGCCACGGCGGCCCGGGCCAGCATCGGCCCCGAGGTCCGGGAGTCCCGGCCCAGGAAGACGGTCTCACCCGCCCCGTCGCCCCGGAGGTAGGAGCCGAAGGCGGCGGCGAGACCGGCCACGAGCTCGGGGGTGAGGGGCTCGCCCACCCGGCCCCGGACGCCGGAGACGCTGACCATCAGGTCCGGAGGAAGCTGAACGGGCATGTCGACCAGTGCTCCAGCAGGGTGAAACGGACGCCGGAAGGGCGGCGCCGAAGGGACGTTCGAGGGAATCGGAAGGTACTCGGGCCCGGCCGAGAGCGTCAACGAGCCCCGGTGCGTCCGGGTGGCGGCCCCGTCCCGGCCGCGCCTACATTCCCGGTCCGATCGGCGTCCGGTCACGGGCGCCCCACGAGCCTCGCAACCGACCGCCTCCATGGCATCCGACGACTCCAGCGACGACCGCCGCTTCGGCACCCGGGCCATCCACGCGGGACAGGAGCCCGATCCCACGACCGGGGCGATCATGCCCCCGATCTATCAGACCTCCACCTACGTCCAGCCGGCCCTGGGCGAGCCCCGGACCGGCCCCCGGGGCGCCTACGACTACGCCCGGGTCTCGAACCCGACCCGGGAAGCCCTGGAGGCGAACGTGGCGTCCCTGGAGGGGGGCGCCCACGGGATCGCCTTCTCCAGCGGACTCATGGCCATAGAGACCGTGGTCATGCGGCTCTCCGAGGGCGACCACGTCCTGAGCGAGGAGAACACCTACGGCGGGACCCACCGCATGTTCACGCGGGTGCTGGCCCGGATGGGGATCGACTTCTCCTTCGTCGACACCCGTGACCCGGACGCGGTCCGGGACGCGGTGCGGCCGGAGACGAAGCTCCTCCACGTGGAGACGCCGACGAACCCGCTGATGCGCATGTGCGACCTGGAGGCGATGGCGGAGATCGCCTCCGACGCCGGGGCCCTCCTCTGCGTGGACAACACCTTCGCTTCGCCGTACAACCAGCGCCCCCTGGAGAAGGGGGCCGACATCGTCGTCCACTCCACCACCAAGTACCTGAACGGCCACTCCGACATCATCGGCGGGATCGTGGTCACCAGCGACGACGAGGTGGCCGACGACGTGCTATTCATCCGGAAGTCCAGCGGCGGGGTCCCCGGGCCCATGGACTGCTGGCTCTGCCTCCGGGGCACCAAGACCCTCCACGTCCGCATGGACCGTCACAACGCCAACGGGATGGCCGTGGCCCGCTTCCTGGAGGGCCACCCGGCCGTGGAGGCGGTCCACTACCCGGGGCTCGAGTCCCACCCCCAGCACGATCTGGCGAAGCGGCAGATGAGCGGCTACAGCGGCATGCTCGCCGCGGACCTGGGCACGGTGGAGAAGGCCCGGGCCCTGGTGGAGCGGACCGACGTCTTCGCCCTGGCCGAGAGCCTGGGGGGGGTGGAGTCCCTGGTGAGCATCCCATCGCTGATGACCCACGCGTCGGTGCCGAAGGAGCGCCGGGAGGCGATGGGGATCACCGACGGGCTCGTCCGCTTCTCCGTGGGGATCGAGGACGAGGCCGACCTCCTGGAGGACCTGGAGCGGGCGCTGTCGTGAGCGGCGGCGCGGGCCCGCCAGCCGTGAAACCCGGACCCGGCGATCCCCGTACGGCAGAGCGAGCCATTCGGCCGGAGGGCTCCCCCCGGGGCAGTCTCCCGAGCCGCGCCACCGAACCCGGGCGCCGTCCTCCCCCGCGCCGCCCCTCGACCAGGATGCGACGATGACCGACCAGGACCCGACAGACGGCCCGGAAGGGCCCGAGCGCGACGAGCCCGCCGGCCCGGACGAGGCACAGGACGAAGCCCGTGCCCGGCGCATCCTGCGCGACATCGCCCCCCGGGCGTGGGAGCACCCCGCCGACAAGGCGGCCCTCCAGGCGCTGCGGAAGGTGCCGGTCTTCGACGAGGTGCTCCGGAAGCTCTTCGGCTTCTTCGGTGAGAAGCCGATCCGACTGGCGTTCCAGGCGAACGCGGTGCGGGTCGGGCCCCGGCAGTTCCCCCGGGTCCACGAGCTCTACACCCGGGCCCGGAAGACCCTCGACGTGGACGCCGAGTACGACGTCTTCGTCTCCCAGACGCCGATCGTGAACGCCGGCGCCTACGGGATGCACGAGCCCTTCATCATCCTGAACTCCGGGACGGTGAAGCTGTTGGACGACGACGAGCTGGAGTTCGTCCTCGCCCACGAGCTGGGCCACATCGAGAGCGACCACGTCCTCTACCGGACGATGACCGTGCTCCTGATCCGCCTGGCCAACATGGGCTT
>CAZMPV010000359.1:0-3399 GCA_964567985.1 uncultured Gemmatimonadaceae bacterium | reverse complement strand
GGACCACGTGGTCGTTGGTCAGGACCAGGCCTTCGGCGTCGTAGATGAAGCCCGATCCGAGCCCCGAGGTCCTCCGTGCGGCTCCGGGGGGGAGGAAGAAGCTCTCCCAGAGGCTCCGGGCGCGGACCTGTCGGGTCCGGATCACGTTGACGCTCACCACCGCCGGCGAGACCCGCTCCGAGGCCCGGACGATCGCGGTCGTCCGTGAGGAGTCCACCGACTGGGCGGGGACGGAGGCGGGCGCCGGGGATCCGACCCTCCGGGCCGTCTCCGTCCCCGGGGCCGACTCCCGCTCCGCGGACGCCATCGCCGACGGCGTTTCCTCCCGAGCCGCCCCGGCCGGGGCCGCCGCGTCGCCGTCGTCGCAGCCCGTCAGGGCCCCGACGGCGAGGAGGACGGCCAGGAGGGGGGGGAGTGCGCGCACGGTGGATCTCCGGAGGGGGACGGCTCCCGGGCGGCTACAGGTCCTTGCCCAGGGTTTCCCAGTCGTCCAGGAAGCTCTCGAGGCCTTCGTCGGTCTTGGGGTGGTTCAGGAGCTTGTAGAGCGTGCCCACCGGCAGGGTGGCGCAGTCGGCCCCGATCAGCGCCGCATCGACGACGTGGCGGGGGTGACGGAGGGACGCCGCCAGGATCTTCGTCTCCAGCTCGTAGTTGTCGTAGATCTGCCGGATCTGGGCCAGGAGGTCGACCCCGTCGCCGGAGATGTCGTCGATCCGGCCCAGGAAGGGCGAGATGAAGGTCGCGCCGGCCTTGGCGGCCAGGAGCGCCTGGGTCGGCGAGAAGCAGAGGGTCACGTTCACGTCGATGCCGTCGTCCGAGAGGTGCCGGCACGCCCGGAGCCCGTCGGCGGTCAGGGGCACCTTGATCACGATGTTGTCGTGGATCTTCGCCAGTCGGGTGCCCTCGTCGATCATCTCGTCGGCTTCCAGGGCCACCACCTCGGCGCTCACCGGGCCGTCCACGGCCTCGCAGATCTCCAGGAAGAGCTCCCGGGGCTCCCGGTCGCCGAGCTCCTGGGACATGAGGGAGGGATTGGTGGTCACCCCGTCGATGAGCCCGGCCTCGGCGGCCCGGCGGATCTCGTTCACGTTTGCGGAATCGAGGAAGATCTTCATGCTCGGCTCTCCGGTGCGGTCGAAATCTGTTCGCGTTCGGTCGATCCCCGCCGCAGGGAGGCGTCGGGATACTCGATGTGGTGCAGGTAGAGCCCCTGGGGCGGCGCCGGCGGCGACGTCCAGAGGTCGGTGTCCGGGTCGTCGAGGAGCGCGTCGAGCTCCCCCGGGGCTCGGCGTCCCCGGGCCACTTCCACCATCGTTCCCACGAGGTAGCGGACCATGTGGTGCAGGTATCGGTTCGCCGTGATCGTGAAGCAGAGCCCCACGTCGTCCCAGGCGCTCCACGCCGCCCGGCTCACCCGGCAGCGGGTGCCCCGCTGGGGCTGGCCGGACTTGGCGAAGGCGCCGTAGGAGCGGTCGCCGGGGATGCGCTGTGCGCACCTCTCCAGCAGCCCGCGGTCCAACCCGTTCGGACCCAGCTCCTCGGCCAGGGGCCAGCAGAAGGGTCGCCGGAAGGGCGAGCTCGACTCCGGGGCCAGGCCGAGCCGGTAGACGTAGGTCCGGGCCACGGCGTCGTAGCGGGGGTGGAAGCCCTCTCCCACCTCGAGGACCTCCTGGACCCAGATGTCGTCCGGCAGGACCGCGTTGAGGGAGGTGCGCAGGTCGTCGGCGCTCCACCCGTCGGGGATCCGCACCGAGGCGACCTGGCCGGTGGCGTGGACCCCCCGATCGGTCCGCCCGGCGCCGGTGACGGTCCGGGGGCTCTGGGTGAGCTGCTCGACGGCGGCCTGCAACTCGCCCTGGACGGTTCGCTGCTCCGGCTGGATCTGCCAGCCGTAGAAGCGGGAGCCGTCGTAGTGGAGAACCAGCTTGAAACGGATCTCGTC
The DNA here is from genome assembly GCA_964567985.1 of uncultured Gemmatimonadaceae bacterium. Taxonomy (GTDB): domain Bacteria; phylum Gemmatimonadota; class Gemmatimonadetes; order Longimicrobiales; family Gaopeijiaceae; genus CAZMPV01. The sequence goes on along the minus strand of CAZMPV010000359.1, from coordinate 1,457 downwards.
CCCGGAGGTCACGCCGAAAAGGTAGACGGGAAGGGTGCCGTGTCAAGGCGCTCTCATGGCGGAAAAACCCCGGAAAAACAGGCGTTTCCGCCGATTCCACTTTCCCCGGCACGCCGGCCTTGATTAAGGTACGTGCCACGGAGCGGATCGGTCCTTCCAGACGTGGACGAGATGAGCGAGATCGAGGCGGGCGACGAGCCCCGGGTCAGCGTGGACGGCGTCATCGAGCGGGCCTCCCGGGGCCGGCCCCTGACCGCCGAGGAAGCCGAGGCCGCGTTCCACCGGGTCATGCAGGGCGAGGTCTCCGAGGTGAAGATGGCCGCCCTCCTGGTGGCGCTGCGGACGAAGGGAGTGGTCCCGTCGGAGGTCGCCGGGGGCGTCCGGGCGCTGCAGCGGGCCATGGTGCCCGTCGAAGCCGCCGAGCCCGAGGGGCTGGTGGACACGTGCGGGACCGGCGGAGGCTCGGTCACCACCTTCAACATCTCCACGGCCGCGGCGCTGGTGGCCGCGGGGGCGGGCGTGCGCATCGCGAAGCACGGAAACAGGTCGTTCACGTCGAAGTGTGGGAGCGCCGACGTCCTCGAGGCCCTGGGCGTACGGATCGAGCTCGAGCCGTCGGAGATGGCCCGGATCCTCGGGGAAGTCGGCATCGTCTTCATGTTCGCGCCCCTCCTGCATCCGGCCATGCGCCACGTGGCCCCCGTGCGCCGGGAGCTCGGCATCTCGACGATCATGAACATCCTGGGCCCGCTGACCAATCCGGCGGGCGCCCGGCGCCAGGTGGTGGGCGTGGCCGACCCGGAGCTCCTGGAGCTGATCGTCCGGGCCCTGGACGAGCTGGGCCACATCCGGGCCCTGGTGGTCCACGGAGAGCCGGGCATGGACGAGGTGAGCCCGTGCGGTCCCACCCGGGTCGCGGAGCTCGTGGACGGGGAGGTCCGGGAGCGGACGGTGACCCCCGAGGAGCTCGGGGTGGAGACGGCGCCGCCCGAGTCCCTGGCCGGCGGGTATCCGGACGAGAACGCGGAGATCATCCGCCGGATCCTGGGAGGCGAGGACGACGGAGGCGCCGCGTCGGCGGTCCTCCTGAACGCAGGAGCCGCCATCTACGTCGCGGGCAGGGCGGAGAGCCTCGAGGAAGGCGTCGGGGCGGCCCGGGAGTCGGTGGCTTCCGGACGAGCCATGGAGAAGCTCGAAGGGCTCCGGGAGGCGAGCCGGGCGAAGGCCTGACGGGCCCGGCCGCGCCCCGAAGTCGAGACCGGGAGTCGAGCCTAGTGGACCCGGGATCCGGCCTCGAGGGGCGCCCGGGGCTGGAGGTGCCGGACCACGGCCTGGAGCGTCCAGGGGCCCGGAAAGGGCGCGGGTTTCCGGTCCGTGTCCTCGCCCACCAGCACGATCTCGGCGGACTTCGGAGTCAGCCGTCCGACGGCGAAGGTCTTGCGCATGGGTGCCTCGGC
>CAZMPV010000358.1:0-3433 GCA_964567985.1 uncultured Gemmatimonadaceae bacterium | reverse complement strand
GCCCCGGCCGCAGCTCTGATCGCCCTGGCCCTGGGGGCTCAGGCCCTCGTCGCCCAGCCGGTTCCCACGCCGGAGTCCCACTTCGGCTTCGAGATCGGCGCCGACAGGGAGCTCGCCGACTGGACCGCCCTCACGGCCTACTACGAGAAGCTGGCCGACAGCAGCCCCCGGGTGAAGGTGGACACGCTGGGACAGACGACCAAAGGTCGTCCCTTCGTCATGCTCACGATCACGAGCGCCGGGAATCACGCCCGCCTAGACGAGCTCCACCGGATCCAGATGAAGCTGGCCGATCCCCGCACCGTCTCGGGCCCCGAGGAGCTCGAGGGGCTGCTCCGGGAGGGCCGGACCGTGGTCCTGATCACCCACGCGATCCACTCCACCGAGGTGGGCACCCACCAGGTGGCGGCGCGCCTGGCTTACGACCTGGCGTCGTCCGACGACCCCCGGATCCTGGACATACTGGACGAGGTGGTCCTGCTGCAGATCCCCTCGCTCAACCCGGACGGGACGGAGTGGGTCTCCGACTGGTACAACCGATGGGTCGGAACCGAGTACGAGGCGGCACCCCTGCCCTGGCTCTACCACTTCTACGTGGGCCACGACAACAACCGGGACTGGTACGCCTTCACCCAGCTCGAGACCCAGCACACGATCACCGACGCCCACAACGCCTGGCACCCCCAGATCGTCCACGACATCCACCAGATGGGAAGCTCGGGGGCCCGGATCTTCTTCCCCCCCTACATCGAGCCGTGGGAGAGCAACATCGACCCCGCACTGACCTCCGCGGTGAACAACCTGGGCACCTGGATGGCGGCGGAGCTCACCTCCCGGGGGAAGAAGGGCGTGGTGGTGAACGCCATCTACGACGCGTACACGCCGGCCCGGGCCTACCAGCACTACCACGCAGGTGCCCGCATCCTGAGCGAGACGGCGTCGGCGCGCCTGGCGACGCCGATCAACCTCTCCTTCGACGACCTCCGGGGCCGCCGGGGCTTCGACGCCCGGGAGCGGAGCTGGAACTTCCCCTGGCCGTGGGAGGGGGGCGAGTGGTCGCTGTCCGACATCGTGGAATACCAGGAGGCCGGGGCGCTGGCGCTCCTGACCCACGCCGCCCGAAACCGCCGCTACTGGCTGGAGAACTTCTACCGGATCAACGAGCGGGCGGTGAACGGGTGGAAGGAGTGGCCCTCGGCGTGGGTGGTCCCGGCCGGCCAGGAGAACGAGGCAGGCCTCGCCTACCTCCTCCGGACCCTCCGGATGGGTGACGTGGAGGTGCACCGGACCCGGGAGGCGTTCACGGCCGGGGGGCGGGAGTTCCCCGAGGGCAGCTGGATCGTCCCCATGGGGCAGCCTTACGCCTCCTTCGCCCAGACGATGCTGGAGATCCAGGAGTATCCGGATCTGCGCCAGTACCCGGGGGGCCCGCCCCAGCGCCCCTACGACGTGACGGCCCACACCCTGCCCCTCCTGATGGACGTGGAGGCCGTGCCGGTGGACGAGGAGGTCTCGCCGTCCATGACCGGGCCGATCCCGGTCCCGGACTTCGAGTTCACGCTTCCCGAGGGGCTGGCGGCCGACGACGGGCCCCGGATCGGCATCTACAAGTCGTGGCAGGAGCCGATGGAGGCGGGGTGGACCCGCTGGGTCTTCGACCAGCACGACCTGCCCTACGACACCCTCCACGACGCCGACATCCGGGCCGGGAAGCTGAGCCGCCGCTACGAGTCGATCCTCCTCCAGAGCCAGGACCCCGAGTCGATCCAGGAGGGGTGGTCCGAGGACCGGATGCCCCCCGAGTTCGCAGGTGGCATCGGCCAGGAGGGACGCCGGGCGCTCCGGGACTTCGTCCGCAGCGGCGGGCGCCTGGTCGCCGTGGAGGAAGCCACCGACTTCGTGATCGACCTCTTCGACCTCGACGTGGCGAACGCGGTGGAGCGGCTGCCGGACGAGGACTTCTACGTCCCGGGCTCGATCCTGAGGCTCGAGGTGGACGAGGCCCACCCGATGGCCCGGGGGCTCGGAAGCGAGCAGGTCGCGTGGTACTGGGGAAGCAGCCGTGCCTTCGAGGTCACCGACCCGGTGATCCGGGTGCTGGCCCGCTACGGCCAGGGCGACCCGCTCCTCTCGGGGTGGATCCTGGGCCCCGGGCACGTGGCCGGGAAGCCGGCGATCCTGGAAGCCGACGTGGGACAGGGGAGCGTCGTCCTCTTCGGCTTCCAGCCGAACTACCGGGCACAGACGGTGGCCACCTGGCCCCTCCTTTTCCGCTCCCTCGATCCGGACCGGGCCGGCGGTCCGGCCGAGGCAGGCGGCGGGGGTGACGGCCGGTGAGCCGGACCACCTGTCCCCAGTGCGGCACCGAAGGCTCCGGAAACTTCTGCGCCCAGTGCGGCGCGTCCCTCGGGGGTCGGTCTTGCCCGTCGTGCGGTCGGGAGAGCCGGCCCGGCCAGCGCTTCTGCACGGGCTGCGGAACGGCCCTGGGAGGCGGGCGAGCCGCCGCCCCGGCGGATGGGGGCGGAAGCGGGAGCGGGGATGACGGCGCCCTCGGCTGGTGGATGGCGGGCCTCCTCATGGTGGCGCTGATCCTCTTCGTCCTGGTGCAGGTGCTCCCCCCGGATCAAGGCCTACGGGAGACGGAGGGGGCCGCGGGAGGCGCGCCCGCCGGACAGCAGGCGAGCCCGGCCGGAGGACAGCTCGGCGCCGCCCCGAACGTGGACCTCGACTCCATGACGCCGCGGCAGGCGGCGGACCGCCTCTTCGATCGGGTCATGAGAGCGGCGGAGGCGGGCGACAGCACCCAGGCCCGGACCTTCCTGCCCATGGCGATCGCGGCGTACGAGCGAGCCCGACCGTTGAACGCCGACGGCCTCTTCCACCTCTCGGTCCTCCAGCGCACCGCCCTCGAGTTCGAGGAGGCTCTGGAGACGGCCCGGGCCGGGCTGGAGGAGAACCCGGATCACCTGCTCCTCCTCGCCGCCGCCGGGGAGGCCGCGCGCCTGGCCGGCGACACGGCGGAGGCCCGGAGCCACTTCTCTCACCTCCTGGAGGTCTACGACGGGGAGGTGGCGAGCGACCGGGAGGACTACCAGGCCCACGCCCGGATCCTCCCGCAGCTCCGGGACGACGCCCGGGGCTTCGTCGAGGGCTCCTAGGGGCGGGTCGGAATCATGAGATGCGGGCGCCCCGCTAGCCCGGCTCGCTCACCCCCACCTTCGGGGCTCCCGGTCGGGGAAGGCGCGGGCGGGAGGAGGAGACGATGACGGTCTTTCTCACCGGCGGGACGGGACTGATCGGCTCCCACGTGGCCGAGTGGCTCAGGGCGGACGGCACCGACGTGCTTTGCCTCCAGCGGCCGAGCTCGGACACCCGCTTCCTCCGCTCCCTGGGGTGCCGGATCGTCCAGGGCGACGTCCGGGACGATCCCGAG
>CAZMPV010000357.1:0-3435 GCA_964567985.1 uncultured Gemmatimonadaceae bacterium | reverse complement strand
CGGACTTCGGAGTCAGCCGTCCGACGGCGAAGGTCTTGCGCATGGGTGCCTCGGCCTCAGTGATACTTGCGGATGACGCCGACGACGACGCCCTGGATCTCCACGTCGCCGGCGGGGACCACGATGGGATCCATGGCGCGGTTCGCCGGCTGGAGCCGGACCCGATCGTCGGGCTCCCGGTAGAGCTTCTTGACGGTGGCCGACTCCCCCTGGACGAGGGCGACGACCATCTCGCCGTCCTCGGCCGTGGGCTGGGAGCTGACCACGATGTAGTCGCCGTCCCGGATCTGCTCCTCGATCATGGAGTCGCCCTGGACGCGGAGCACGTAGTTGTCCTTTCCCCGGCGAGCCATGTCCGGGGGGACGGCGATCCGCTCGTTGTCCTGGACGGCCTCGATGGGGAGGCCGGCGGCGACGGTGCCCAGGAGGGGGAGCTCGAAGCCGGACCCGGGCGTGGCGCTCCGGACGAGCTCGATGGAGCGGCTCTCGTTGTAGGACTTCCGGATGTAGCCCTTGCGCTCCAGATTGCTCAGGTGCTCGTGGACCGTGGCCAGGGAGGAGTATCCGAAGGCCTCCGCGATCTCCTCGAAGCTCGGCGCGTAGCCGTGATCCTCGATGAAATCCTCGATGTGGTCCAGGATCTCCTTCTGCCGCTTCGTCAGTGGCATGGGGCGTCTCCCTCAGTGGGACCCGAAAAGGAACCGAATGGAGAATACCCGAAGATTGCCCGAAACGCAAGCCTGCAGGGGGAGCCCATGAACATTCTCGACGAGATCGTGGCGACGAAGAGGGAAGAGGTGGGCCGGCTCGGGAGCTGGGCCGGGGCCCTGGAGGCCCGGCTGGACGACGCCCCGCCCGCCCGGGACTTCGCCGCCGCCCTCCGGCGCGACGGGGAGGTGGCGGTCATCGCCGAGGTGAAGCGGCGCTCCCCCGGGGCCGGGGAGATCCGGCCCGGGCTCAACCCCGCCGGGCTCGCGCTCTCCTACGAGGAAGGGGGCGCGGCGGCGATCAGCGTCCTCACGGACCGTGAGTACTTCGACGGCAGCCTGGACGACCTCCGTGCCGTCCGGGAGCGGGTCGAGGTCCCCGTCCTCCGCAAGGACTTCGTCATCGACGAGCTCCAGGTCGTGGAGGCCCGGGGGGCGGGAGCGGACGCCGTCCTCCTCATCGTCCGGATCCTGGACGACGACGCCCTCCGGAGACTCCGGAAGAAGGCCGAAGAGCTGGGGATGACGGCCCTGGTCGAGGTCCACGGAGAGGACGAGCTGGCCCGGGCACTGGACGCCGGCGCCCGGATCGTGGGCGTGAACAACCGGGACCTCTCGACCTTCGAGACCCGGCTGGAGGTGACCGAGTCCCTGGCTCCGAAGGTCCCCGCCGACGTGGTCCTGGTCTCCGAGAGCGGGATCGGGACGGCGGACGACGTGGACCGGGTCGGGCGCGCCGGGGCCGACGCGGTCCTGGTGGGGCAGTCCCTCCTGGAGCAGGCCGACCCGGGCGTCGCCGTCTCCGAACTGGCCGGTCGGAGCCGGGTACCACGGGCCGATGAGTGAACCCCGCGTGAAGATCTGTGGCCTGACGACCCCCGAGGACGCCCGGGCGGCGGCCCGGGCCGGCGCCGACCACCTCGGCGCGGTCCTGGTGCCGTCCTCACCCCGGGCCGTCACCGCCGACGAAGCCGGAGGGCTCGCCGGCGACCTGGACGTGTCCCTGGTCCTGGTCTCGGCCGACCGGGACCCCGAGGCCCTGGCCCGTGACGCCGAGACGGCCGGGGCCGACGTCCTCCAGCTACACGGCGAGGAGGAGCCCGAAGCCCTCCTCGGCCTCCGTGAGCTCGGCGACTGGACGCTCTGGAAGGCGGTCCGGATCCGGGACGCGGGGGAAGCGGAAGCCGCGCTGGAGCGCTACGCCGAGGTGGCCGACGCCCTCCTGTGGGACGGATGGCACCCGGAGCGGCTCGGGGGCAGCGGCGTCCGCTTCCCGTGGGCCGAGGTGGCCCGGGTCCGCCGGGAGTTCCCGCCGGGGCTCGAGCTGGTGGCCGCCGGCGGCCTGACGCCGGAGAACGTGGCCGCGGCGATCGACCTCCTGGAGCCCGACGTGGTGGACGTCAGCTCCGGAGTGGAGCGAGCGCCGGGCGCCAAGGACTCCGGGCGGATCGCGGCCTTCGTGGACGCCGTCCGGCGCCGGGCCGCGACCGACGACCGACGACCCCAGACGCAGGACACGCCATGAGTCAGAGCGGGACCTCCGAGGCCCGGCCCCCCGGGGCCGACGCGACGACCTCCGACCGCTTCGGCCGCTTCGGCGGCCGGTACGTCCCCGAGACCCTCATCACGGCCCTCGAGGAGCTGGACGAGGCGTACCGGGCGGCGTCGGACGACGAAGGGTTCTGGTCGGAGTTCCAGTCGCTCCTGCGGGACTACGTCGGCCGTCCGACCCCCCTCTACCGGGCCACCCGGGTCGAGGAGGAGATCGGCGTGCCGGTCTGGCTGAAGCGGGAGGACCTGAACCACACCGGCGCCCACAAGATCAACAACACCATCGGCCAGGCGCTCCTGGCCCTGCGCATGGGCAAGGAGCGGATCATCGCCGAGACCGGCGCCGGCCAGCACGGGGTGGCCACCGCGACCGCCTGCGCCCTCTTCGACCTGGAGTGCGTGGTCTACATGGGAGAGGAGGACGTGGAGCGCCAGGCCCTGAACGTCTACCGCATGGAGCTCCTGGGCGCGGACGTGCGGCCCGTGGCGTCGGGCACCCGGACCCTGAAGGACGCGACCAACGAGGCGATCCGGGACTGGGTGACCAACGTGGACGACACGCACTACATCATCGGCTCCGTGGTGGGGCCCGCCCCCTTCCCGCGGATGGTCCGGGACTTCCAGTCCGTCATCGGTCGGGAGGCCCGGGAGCAGATGCTGGAGACGGCGGGACGCCTCCCGGCGGTCGTGGTGGCGTGCGTCGGCGGAGGCTCCAACGCCATCGGGATCTTCCACGACTTCGTGGAGGACGACGACGTGGAGCTGGTCGGGGTCGAGGCCGGCGGGGAGGGCCTGGACACCGGCCGCCACTCGGCGCCGCTGACCGCCGGGGAGCCGGGCGTCCTCCACGGGGCCATGAGCTATCTCCTCCAGGACGCCGACGGGCAGGTCTCTCCGGCCCACTCCGTGTCGGCGGGACTGGACTATCCGGGAGTCGGCCCGGAACATTCGTTCTTGAAAGATCGGGGTCGCGCACGCTATCTATCTGTGACGGACGACGATGCCCTCGAGGCGTTTCACCGTACCTGCCGGCTGGAAGGCATCATTCCGGCGCTGGAATCGGCCCACGCCATGGCCTGGGTCTTCCAGGAGGGTGCGGCGTATCGGGACCGGGGTCCGATTCTGGTCTCGCTGAGCGGCCGGGGCGACAAGGACGTCGCCCACGTGGCGCGCCTCG